>CAUUFM010000017.1:0-12985 GCA_963544505.1 uncultured Lachnospiraceae bacterium
CTATATTAAAATACGATACTTTTATAATAATATATTTTTTTGCTATATTTATACATAATTATATACTATTATTACAAGGCAAGCTATGAAAAGTTATATTAAGGATATTATTTGAAAAGGAGGATATTTAATATGGCGAAATTTAAATGTAAGGTTTGCGGATACATTCACGAGGGTGATAATCCCCCAAGCAGCTGTCCGCAGTGTAAAAAACTCAAGACATTTGAAGAGATAAAGACAAGTACAAATAAGTATGCAGGTACAAAGACTGAGCAGAATTTAAAAGATGCTTTTGCAGGTGAATCTCAGGCACGCAACAAATATACTTATTTTGCATCTGTGGCAAAAAAAGCCGGATATGAACAAATAGCGGCATTATTCTTAAAAACTGCTGAAAATGAAATGGAACACGCCAAGCTTTGGTTTAAAGCCTTAGGAGGAATAGGAACGACGGAGGAAAACCTCGCGGCAGCCGCAGAGGGTGAAAACTACGAATGGACTGATATGTATGAAAGAATGGCTAAAGAGGCTGATGAAGAGGGCTTTCACGATTTGGCGGAGCAGTTTAGAGGAGTGGGTGCAATAGAAAAGGCTCACGAAGAAAGATATAAAAAACTGTTGCAAAACGTTAAGGCTATGGAGGTGTTTAAAAAAGCGGGTATTACTATGTGGGAATGTCGCAACTGCGGACATTTGGTTACAGGAACTACAGCTCCTGATATTTGTCCGGTATGTAAACATCCGCAGAGCTATTTTGAGTTGAGAACCGAGAACTATTAATAGTTACTGTAGTCGCCTATACTGAAACTAAGCTTTCATATAAGCAAATTCAACTAACCATCTTAATAAATTAAAATAATAAAAAAGGCTATACCAAAAACTCGGCATAGCCTTTTTTATTAAATAAGTATAATCAAAATTTTAAAGAATTTCTATCAATTCAATTTTTCTGTCCTTTGAGTACACACAGCCTATATAATCGCCTATATTAAAGTGTTGCAACATAGGAATACAGGTGACTTCCTTATTAAACTCTTCTATATTTTTTTCTTGAAAATCAAGAATTTTTTTAACATCTATACTCTGTAAATCTATCCTAAGCCCTTTTCCGTCATATTTAATAATACTCTCTTTGGCAGTCCAATATTTATAAAATAAAGAATTGTCATCAGGGTTTTTGAGCAGCTGAATTCTACCGTTTTCACAGATAACCTTGTCAACAAGCCTTGTGTCGTACGGTCTTATTTTTTCTATATCCAAACCTAAATTCAGCTTAGATACAGCGATTGCGGCGATATTAAAAGAATGTGATATATTAAAATGGATATTTTTTTTATTTAAATAGGGCTTGCCGTACTTCGATACCATTAAATACTCTCTATAAGAACCTAAAATATTGTAAAAAAGACGATACCCAGCTATTTTCCTATATCTTGCCTCTTTATTGGTTATCCTGTTAATAGTATTCCTATCCTCTAAAAGAAAATCATAGGTAGGATAATCCTTGTTAAAATTTATATAATGATAATATATTTTCAAAACACAACCTATGACAGCTCTACTATCATTTCAACCTCTACAAGCACATCTTTAGGCAAGGTCTTCACCGCAACACAGGATCTTGCCGGCTTCCCCACAAAATATTTGGCATATACCTCATTGAATTTTGCAAAATCGTCCATATTTTTTAAAAAACAGGTAGTCTTTACAACATTTTCAAAGCCTACATTGTTTGCATCAAGTATAGCACTTAAATTTTTTATCAGCTGTTCCGTTTGAGAAACTATATCATCTCCCACCACTTCTCCCGTTTTTGCATCTAAGGCTATCTGTCCTGATGTAAACAATAAATTTCCTGTTGATATTGCCTGTGAATAGGGTCCTATAGCCGCCGGAGCTTTTTTTGTATCGGTTATTCTCATATTGTATTCCTCCTAAGATTTCTTATAATTTTATCGGTATGTTACAACATAAATTATTTTTACAGGCTGCAATTTCCGACTGTCCTCGGAAACGGCAATACATCTCTTATATTGCTTATTCCGGTAAGATACATAACCATTCTCTCAAATCCAAGTCCGAAGCCTGAATGGGTGGTAGTACCGTATTTTCTAAGATCCATATAAAATTCATACTCTTTTCTGTCCAACTTCATCTCATCTATTCTTTCTAAGAGCTTATCATAGTCTTCTTCTCTTTGACTTCCCCCTATTATCTCTCCAATTCCGGGCACAAGGCAATCCATAGCAGCCACAGTCTTTTTATCCTCATTAAGCTTCATATAAAACGCTTTGATGTCCTTTGGATAATCGGTTACGAATACAGGTCTTTTGTATATTTTTTCCGTTAAATATCTTTCGTGCTCGGTTTGTAAATCACAGCCCCAGCTCACCTTGTATTCAAATATATCATTATGTTCCTCTAATTGTTTCACAGCATCGGTATAGGTCACTCTTGCAAAATCCGAATTAACTACGTGTGTCAATCTTTCTATCAGCTCCTTATCCACAAACTGATTAAAAAACTCAAGCTCCGATCTGCCGTTTTCCATAACATAATTTATGATGTACTTAATTAGAGCCTCTCCAAGCTCCATATTATCATTAAGATCCGCAAATGCGATTTCAGGCTCGATCATCCAAAATTCAGCAGCGTGCCTTGCCGTATTTGAATTTTCAGCTCTAAATGTAGGTCCAAAAGTATAAATCTTTCCGAATGCCTGTGCAAAGGTTTCTCCGTTTAACTGTCCGCTCACGGTAAGAGAGGTCTTTTTTTCAAAGAAATCTTTGGAATAGTCTATTTTTTCTCCATTTAATTTTTCTATATCAAGTGTGGTTACCTGAAACATCTCTCCCGCCCCTTCCGCATCACTTCCGGTGATTATAGGGGTGTGTACATAGACAAAGCCGTTTTCATTAAAGAACTTATGTATAGCATAGGCACATAATGAGCGAACTCTAAAAGCCGCCTGAAACATATTCGTTCTTGGGCGTAAATGTGTAATAGTTCTTAAATATTCCATAGTATGACGCTTCTTCTGTAAAGGATAATCAGGGGTGGAAAAGCCTTCGATTATCAGCTCCTTTACCTGTAGTTCAAAGGGTTGTTTTGCAGTAGGTGTAGCGATTAAAAGCCCCTTTGCTATGACAGCACTTCCCACATTAAGAGCCGCTATTCTTTCATAATTTTCTATCTCGTTATTATATACAAGTTGCAAGGTTTCAAAGCAACTGCCGTCACTTAATACTATAAAGCCTACACTCTTTGAGTCCCTGTTGCTCCTTATCCAGCCTGCAACCGTGATTTCTTTACCTATAAAATCTTCAGTTTCTCTAAAAAGCCTTTTTACCTCAATTCTTTTCATAAATATATCTCCTTGTTATATAAAAATTATTTGTTATCAAATTAAACTGTCAGCCCGCTAATCTAAGACTTTTTTCCATAAAGTAAAAAATAATCCTTATGGCAACCAAATGTATCGGATAAAACAGATAAAAAAAGTATTTCATATTAAGACCTTTTTTACCGTTATAAAGTAAAACGGGAATCACGGCAAAGATTGCAAATATCTCTATTCCTCTAAAACTTAATGCCAAAATTATTACTCCGATACAAAACCCCAATATTTTATTACTTCTAAACAGATACATACAAGCTATCGCAATCACTCCGGCATAAGAATAATCCGTATTTAAAAGATAGGCTGAAAAAGACATAATAATTATCGGAAAAATTGCTGTTGTTTTATAAACGGTTCCCTCAAATTTTTCTGATATAATATCATAAAAATAAAGTCCTATAAGTGCCAAAGCTATCGTAAACATCACATTTTGCTGTGATGAATCAAATATAGTATTGCTGAATGCAAAATCAAATGCCGGCTCTGAAATAAAAGCAAAGATCAATACCCTGATAATATATTTCAGCCTGCTTTTCGTGTATAAAAATCCTTCAGCCGCAAAAAAACAAAACAACGGAAAAGCTGTTCTTCCCACAATTCTTAAAACATCATAAATCCTGCCAATCTCAGTCACATCTTCTACGAAAGAAAAGTATCCTGCCACTATGACAGCTCCTATATGGTCTATCAGCATAGTAAATATGGCAATCAGTTTTAATATATTGGCATTTAAACATTTTAATCTATCCAATTCATTTTCAACATAAAAATCATTCATCAATAAATTCCCCAAAAAAGCTTAAATTATGATATGTTTTTTATATCAACGACGTCCCATACATCATTTGTTTCAAGACCGAGCCTCCAGAATGCTATACCGCCGATGCCTTTATTTTTTATAAGATCCATCTTTATTTTTAATGACTTGGCATCTTCAAACCATACTCTGCAAAATCCCTTTTCAGCATTAAACTCCACAAAATTTTGTCCGACATTGGTATCAAAATATGGCTCTAATTTATATTTTTTAATTAACGCATTTGCCTGATGCATACTTATAGATTTGGACTTTAAACCGCCGGCGGTGTCAGTCCACATTCTCATATAAAAAGGCAGAGCGTTTATTATCCTGTCGGCATTAACCTCTTTTAAGGTTTCATCTATTCCGTCTTCCACAAAGCCTATAGATGCCACAGACCCCGCCGTCTTGCTCCCTGCATAATGCTCATCATATCCCATTATTATTATATAATCTGCAAATATTCCCTGCTCACGCCTGTTATAGTATTGATTAAAATTTTTCGGAACATAGTTATCTACAGATAAGACAAGTTTGTTTTTTCTGCATTCTATTGAAAGCTCTCTTACAAACTGTATAAAATCCTCCGATGCACTCTGCGGAATTGCCTCAAAATCAAGATTTATTCCGTCTAATTTTACTCTTTTGGCTTCATCTATGACCGATGAAATTATATTTTTACGACTTGAACTGCGAGATAAGAATACCTTTGATTTGGCTTCATTATATTTAAGATTTCCAAGCAGACCCCACACCTCCAGGTGCATATCGTGTGCCTTTTTTACATAAGAGCTGTCGGCAAGCGATTCAATATTCCCGTCATTATCCTTTACTGAAAACCACGTAGGAGAAATAACATTCATTCCCTTTGTATGTTTTACATTATCGTAAAATTTGTCATTGCCTTTTTTGTTCATCATCAAATCCCAGCCGAGTGATATTTTATGATTCCTTACCTGATGGGCAAAATCCTCTTTTTCCATATCCGCAAAGCCCAACTCATTGTTTAATATATTTTCATCAATCTTGACCTTCGAGTTCAGATAAGATTTTTTTACATATCCGAGCCTGCCGTCAAATGATACTGCCTTTGCCCATTTATCCATATCCTCTATAATAAAAAGCTGTTCGCCCTTTTTTACATCAAAGAGTATAGGACTTTTTATTCCGCCCTTTTTCCTTATTGATGTATCCTTTTTCACCTTGACAAGCTTACTTTCTTTTGCAAAACTGCCCGTTATGATGTTTACTATATTATCCTCTTCTCTGATATTTATTCCGATATCGGTATGGTGCAATAGGTCATCTTTTGAAATATACGGCTCTTTATTCAACACCTTATAATCAATGACTTCGGTCTTATATGGCATACTGTAAAGGATATTTTCTTCGTTTTTACTATAATAAAACCTGTTGTTTATCTTATCCTTTATAAAATAAAGCGGCAGATAAATTCCTCCGTCATCATAGGCTCTCTCCTCCATATATTCACCGTTTAAGCAGACCGCATATTCCTTTCCCTCTCCTATATTAAGCTCAGATTTTATACTGAGCCTTGTCTTGCTTGGAGTGAATTTATTCATCTGTGCATAAGCCACTGCAAGAAGCAATAATGCTAAAGCCACTATGCCGAATAATATAGTCTTATTTTTTTTATTATGTCTTCTCATTTATTTTACCTCAAAATTATAATATTTTAATGCCTGATGAAGTCTTTAGGTAATTTATCTTCTCATCTAATATTATCTTAACGCCGCCCGATGTTATATCTACAAGGTTTTTAGTAAACTCATCATATTTATCTAATGAAATAATTGTATCTATTTCAACATCATTTGAGTATTTTTCTTCTAATAATTCCATATTATTTTCAGATATGTTATGCTTAATCTTTCCGACATAAGTATAATCAATAGAAAATACATAATGTATTCCTAAAAGTCTTTCAGCTGTCTTTGCGGTCTTTAATGCCTCCTTTAAGGCATCACTGTAAGCGCGTACAAGTCCTCCCGTACCGAGTAACACTCCCCCGAAATATCTGGTGACGACAGCCACCACATTAACCATAGCATTACCATTTAAAACCGCAAGCATAGGTCTGCCCGCCGTACCCGAAGGCTCACCGTCGTCACTGAAATGCTCATATTTTCCGTTATCCACCACATAGGCATAACAATTATGCGTAGCATCATAATGCTCTTTTCTTATTTTATTTATATAGCTTAAAGCCTCTTCTTTTGTATTAACAAAGCTCATATTACATATAAAAACGGATTTTTTTACCTTTATTTGTGCATTTACATTCTCTAATAAAATTTTACTCATAATTTTTCTAAAAAGCTGTGCTTCTCTCCATCACTCTTATATCCTATCATTGTATCCAGCTGAATGTTTTCCATACTCCTGAAAATATTTGAACGAACAAAAGGATTTCCCTTTGAAAGCTCCTTTATTATGGCTCTTGTTTCAAGCCTTTTTGAATTTCTATCCTCATCATTTTCATTATTTTCAGTAAACCTGCAAGCACATCTTATAAACTTTAATTTATTATACTCGCCAAATGATATTATATCCTCTTCATTTACTAAATACAAGGGTCTAATAAGCTCCATATTGTCAAAATTAGTGCTTTTAAGTCTGGGCAACATTCCTCTTACCTGTCCTGAGTAAAGAATTGACATCAGATGGGTTTCTATCACATCATCAAAATGATGTCCTAAGGCTATCTTATTACAGCCCAAGCTTTGAGCCGTTTTGTATAGATTTCCTCTTCTCATTCTTGCACATAGGTAACATGGAGATGAACTGACGGTATTTACCGTATCAAATATATCTGTATGAAAGGTATGCAGTTTAATTCCCAAAATCTCCGCATTTTCTTCAATAAGTCTGCTGTTTTCCTCATTATATCCCGGATTCATATTTATAAATTTTACATCAAAATTGGCTATTCCGTGCTTATACATCTCCTGCATAAGCTTCGCCAATATAAAAGAATCCTTGCCACCTGAAACACACACCGCTATTTTATCATTATCCTGTATCAGATTATAGGTTTTAATCGCCTTTACAAACGGTGTCCAAAGAACGTCCCTATATTTTTTTATTATTGATCTTTCAATTAACGCAAGCCTATCCAAATTTTCAAGATTTTTCATCTTTAATTTCTCACTTTTAAATCCAATCTATCAATAAACTTAAAATTAAAGCTTCTTTAATATATTCCTGTCTATCTCTTTATAAAAAATAATCACTAAAACTAAAGCTATAGCCTCCGCTATCAAAAAGCCCCACCATACTCCGTTAAGCTTAAATGCACGACTTAAAAAATACCCTGCGGGAAGCAGCACTAATATTTGTCTTGTGAGCGTGACAATAAGGCTGTAATATGCTCTTCCTACTGATTGAAATAATGATGACATCACTATAGAAAAACCGGCTATCGGAAATATGATGCTGATTGTTCTGATTGCAGGTATTCCTATTGAAAGAAAATTATCGGACGGTTTAAACATAAGTAGCAGAACTTGAGGAATTATTTGAAATAATAATAATCCGAACAGCATTATACTTATGGCAATTATAATTCCCTGTCTTAAAACCTCCCTTATTCTACTTGGATTTTTAGCACCGAAATTATAAGAAATAATCGGAGTTAAGGCACTGTTTATAGCAAACACCGGCATAAATACAAATCCGTTTAATCTGAAATATGCTCCAAATACCGCAACTGCCGTAGGAGTAATAGATATTAGAATCTTGTTATAGCAAAAAATCATAATAGAACCCAAAATTTGTATAAATATTGACGGAATTCCTATGCTATAAATATCTCTTATTATCCCTGATTTTATTTTAAAACCTTTAAGTCTGTAGTTCAGCTCCTTATTTTTACTTACATTTAAATAAAATCCTACCATCATTCCCGCTAATTGAGCTATAACGGTAGCTATTGCCGCGCCTTTAACCTCAAGTCTTGGAAAACCGAAAAGTCCATAGATTAAAATAGGATCAAGAATAATGTTTACAATAACCCCTGCTATCTGAGTAATCATTGATAACATACTTTTTCCGGTAGCCTGTAGCATTTTTTCAAACATTATCTGCATAAAAACGCCGATACCGCCGATGCCTACAATATAGATATAATCTTTTGAATATTTAATTATACTTACATCAGATGTCTGATTTAAAACAAATGTATCGGTCATAAAAAATACCATAGCGGCAATGACTGCCCAAGTAATAAAAGCAAGTATTATTCCGGTTTGAGCAACCTTTGACGCCTCTTTATCATTTCCCTGACCGAAACGCCTTGATATAACAGCTCCAACACCGACAGATGTGCCGATAGCCAATCCTATCATAATCACCTGTATGGGAAATGCCAATGTAACGGCAGTCAAGGCATTCTCATTAAGTCTTGCCACAAAAATACTGTCAGCCAAGTTATACCCTGCCTGCATAAGCATAGATATCATAAGCGGTATCGACATATCCGCAATCAATTTTCCGATAGGCATAGTACCAAGCTTGCTTGTCGAATTTTCTTTTATTATAGTCAAATTTAACTCCTTTTTAAAGCAATGTCGCTATCAATTCATCATAAGGCATATTTATCAAATAAGAAAGCGGCACATCAAATACCGTAAATGCACCTTTTTTACCCTCCTTATTCATTCTATATACCGCTCTTGCATATGCCAATAAGATACTTGCGGTAAATTCAGGATTTGAGGAAAGTTTAAGTCTAAATTCCATAAGCTCCTTATTTTCTTCATTAAATCCGGTCAACCCGTTTCTTATTACAAAACCTCCGTGTGGGAGCTTATTATGCTTTTCATTCATTTCTTCGGAACTGATAAAGTGAACTTCAGTATCATAATCTGCGAAATAATTCGGCATAGTCTTTATTTCTTCGGCTATTTTATCCTTGTCAGCTCCATCTTCAACCGCCACATAGCACTTTCTTAAATGCTTTTCACGGGCAGTTAAAGCACTTGCATCGGAATGTCTCGCAAGTTCAACCGCTTTTTCTATAGGAATAGTGTATTGTCTTGCATCTATCACCCCTCTGATTCTTCTGATTGCATCGGAATGCCCCTGACTCACACCGCTTCCCCAAAATGTCGCATCATTGCCCTTAGGTAAAAAAGCCCTTGCAATAAGCCTGTTCATAGAAAAAAGTCCCGGATCCCAACCGCTTGCTATAATGCTTGCCTTTGAGCCTTTCTTGGCATTCTTATCAATACTTGCAAAATATTCAGGAATCTTTGCGTGTGTATCAAAACCGTCAACGGTATTAAACTCACCTGCAACATAAGGAGCCATCTTCGGCAGATCCGACATACTGCCACCGCAGAGTATGAGAACGTCTATATCTTCTTTGAGGCTTTTAAGCTCATCAATATGTGAAACCGTGACGCCGTCGGTATTTATCTTTATAGAATTTTTATCTCTTCTTGTCACTATATGGGTCAGAAGCATATCATCATTCTGTCTGACTCCCGCCTCTACTCCTCTTCCCAGATTTCCGTATCCTAAAATTCCTATTTTTATTTTATCCATCTGTTACCTTTCTTAAAATAAAAAATTTTATTTATCCGCTTTCAAATTCTTCCTTTGTATTACAGCAGATGACTCTCTTAAATAAATCGGCTTATGGTTAAAGGCTGTATCATATTTACCGTCCTCATATTTCATCTTGGCGGCAAATGCAACACTGCCTGCCCTCTGCAATAATAAATGTGGATAAGCAAAGACTGCATTTTTACAATTTTTAATTATAAGCTCTTTATAAACATCGACTCCATCACCTACAAATACAACGTTTTTATTACTTAAATTGATTTTATCTATCAAATATAATAATTCATAAGCGTCCTGTTCAAGCAGACATTTAAGCTTGTAATTGTCATACTCGTATATACCGGAATACACCCTGTCACGTCTTGCGTCCATAACAGGACAGACAAGCCCCTCTTTCATATAAATATTATAAGCTAATGAAAGGGTCGTTTCAACACTTATAACGGGCTTATTACAGGCATAGGCAAGAGCCTTAATTGTGGCACTGCCGATTTTAAGCCCTGTAAATGAGCCGGGACCGGCATCTATAGCAAAGGCATCCATTTCGCTTAACTCTATACCTGATATTTTTATTATATTTTCAAGCATCTGCATCAATGTCACGGAATGAGTCATCTTATAATTTATTGAATATTCCGCCGCTATCTTATCCTCATCTAAAATTGCAACAGATGCTACGGTACTTGAAGTATCAATTGCCAATATCTTCAAAGCAAACTCTCCTTTATTAAAACAAGTCATTGCCCATAAAGACAATGACTGAAATTAAATCAAATTTTAGATTATGAGCTTATTCTTATTTCTCTTTTGTTAAAATCGTCAATTAACGGGGCTGTAATATATATTCTGACGGTATCTTCAGGTAAAACATCTTCTATCAACTCCGCCCATTCGATTAAGCATACTCCGTCAGCATAAAAATATTCCGTATAACCTATTTCATAAAGCTCATCTACACTTCCCAAACGATAAACGTCGAAATGATAAAAGGGCAATCTTCCGCCATCATATTCCTGAACTATGGTAAAAGTAGGGCTGTTTACGTTCTCATTTATACCGAGCCCCTTAGCGAATCCCTTTGAAAAAACAGTTTTTCCCATCGCCATCTTACCGTAAAGAGCGTAAATTTCTCCGCTTTTAGCCTGCTCTCCTATTTTTCTGCCGATATTGAAAGTATCAATGTCACTTTCACTGCTAAAAATCTGTTCCTTTGTATTATTTATTTTCATTAAAAATTCTTATCCTATTTAGAATATAGCCTAAATCCTTTGTAATCTCATTAAATTTATTTTCACTCATATAATTCGTGATTATTGCAAACTCACCTTCTATTTCATTCAAACTTATCACTCTTTTCAATGAGCCGAATATATGTTCAAGCTCATCTTGCATTTCATTCTTGTTACCCTTTATTCTTACGAAATATCTGAATTTTATGCCTTTAATATCGGAAAGCTCCAATTTTTCACTGTTCCATCTTAAAGGAATATGCCTGTCAATATTTTTTGCAATCTCTACAATATCAGATACGACTGCACTTGCCGTAGGCAGCTTTCCGGCTCCGCTTCCATAATACATAACATCATTTACCGCATTTCCGTGTACCAATATTGCGTTTAATACATCGTTGACATTATACAAAGGATTGTTATTACTTATTAAAAATGGAGCAACTATAGCAAAGGTATTTTCGCTGTCTTCTTTTTTGCTGAAACCAAGCAGCTTAATTTTTTTATCTATGGCTTTGGCATAGAGCATATCATTTATATCAATCTTGGTAATACCCTCTGTTTTTATCTCCTTATAATCAAAATAATTTTCATAGGCAATAGATGAAAGAATGGCAAGTTTTCTACAGCTATCTAATCCCTCAATGTCACTTGCAGGATTTTTTTCAGCATAGCCCAAGCTTTGCGCCTCTTTTAACACATCAGCAAAGCCCAAATTCTCTTTTTCCATATGTGTCAGAATGTAGTTGGTCGTACCGTTTAAAATTCCGACAATGCTTGATATTTCATCGGCTACCATAGCGGTATTTAACGGTCTGATTATTGGAATACCGCCACCACAGCTTGCCTCAAATAAAAAGCTTACATTATTTTCTTTTGCACACTTAATCAGCTCATTGCCATATTCGGCAACCAATGCCTTGTTTGATGTACAAACGTGTTTTTTGGAAAGTAATGCACGCTTTACAAACGTATAGGCAGGCTCTAAGCCGCCCATAGCCTCTACTACAATGTTTACCTCTTCATCATTTACGATAGTATCAAAATCGTGTACTATAAACTCCTGAACGGGATCATTCGGAAAGTCGATGATATCAAGTACATACTTTATTCGTACTTTTTTTCCGGCATTTCTGTCTATGATACCCTTGTTCATTCTTAGGACTTCAACTACGCCGCTTCCTACTACTCCGTAACCCAATACCGCTGCATTTATCATATCAAATCTCCATTATCAAGACTTCTTCAGCATAGATAAATAGGCATTAATAAATAAATCTATGCTGCCGTCCATTACCGACTGCACATTAGCTGTTTCTGCATTTGTTCTATGATCCTTTACCATAGAATATGGCTGCATTACATAGGATCTTATCTGATTTCCCCAGGCGATATCACTTACATCGCCTCTGATATCACTTAATTTTTCCGCATTTTCCTGCTGTTTTAATAAATAAAGCTTAGCTTTAAGCATCTGCATAGCCTTTTCTTTGTTTTGCAACTGTGAGCGTTCATTTTGACATTGTACCACTATACCTGTAGGTGCGTGAGTAATTCTTATGGCGGAAGATGTCTTGTTTATGTGCTGTCCTCCCGCTCCGCTTGCCCTATAGGTGTCGATTCTTAAATCCTCCTGATTGATTTCAATGTCAATTTCATCATCTATATCCGGCATTACGTCAAGCGAAACAAATGAGGTCTGTCTTTTTCCCGCAGCATTGAACGGTGAAATGCGGACAAGCCTGTGAACACCCTTTTCCGACTTCAAATAACCGTAGGCATTTATGCCGTTCACCTGAAACGTAACGGATTTTACTCCGGCCTCATCTCCGTCAAGCCTATCAAGCTCTTCTACCGTAAAGCCTTTCGCTGAAGCCCATCTAAGATACATTCTATACAACATAGAACACCAATCACAAGCCTCCGTACCGCCTGCTCCGGCATTAAGCTTCAAGATAGCATTATTAC
>CAUUFM010000018.1:0-12887 GCA_963544505.1 uncultured Lachnospiraceae bacterium
AAAAATAGCGGAGTGCCGTTATGGCTTACCAATGCTGTACTTAACATTCCGCTATTTTTATTTGCGTTTAAAAAACACGGTGGAAGGTATCTTTTAAGAACATTTTTGTCCGTTGCATTTTTATCGTTCTGGCTGCTTGTTATACCGAATTTTGCACCTGTAAAAGATGACCTTTTCCTTACCAGCATATTCGGAGGGGTAACGGTAGGAATAGGTCTTGGAATGGTATTATTATATGATACCACTACCGGCGGCACCGATATGTTGGCTGTCCTTTTGCACGATGCTATGCGTGATCGTTTTTCAATAAGTCAAATAATGCAGGTAATAGATGCCGTAATTGTAGCCGCAGGTGTAGTTGTATTCGGCATCAAAACCTCTCTTTATGCGATTATTTCAATATATATCGCTATGAAGATAATAGATACAATTCTTGAGGGGACAAAGTTTGCAAAGGCGGCATTTATTATCACGGATATGAGAACAGAGGTGACAAATGCCATATTTGACGACTTGGGAAGAGGGGTTACCGCAATAGATTGTATGGGTATGTACTCGAAAAACCAAAAAACTATGCTGATGTGTGTCGTGAGCAAAACCGAAATTTTCAACTTGCGTTGCTGTGTGGCAAATACGGATAACAAGGCATTTATAATAATCAGCGATGTCAGAGAGGTTTTCGGCGAGGGATTTATTGAAGATATGAAAAAATAATTGATTTTAAGAATATTGAAAAGGAAATCTTATGAAAAAACTCGCAGCATTAAAAAAATTAATCACATATTATAAACCATACAAATTACTGTTTTTTGCGGATTTATTATTCGCCTTGATAAGCTCCGTCTGTGCTCTTGCTATCCCGTTATTCATAAGAGATATAATAGATAAGGCAGGAGTAATTACTAAAAATGGAAGCTTCAACATAGACAATGCGATAAAGAGCCTTATGATAATTCCAACCGTTATAATGCTGTGCCTTATTGTTATTTCCGCAGCCTGCAACTATTTTATGGGATATTACGGGCATATTTTAGGGGCATATATTGAAAGAAATATGAGAACGGACATTTTTTCACACTATATGAAGCTGTCCTTTTCATTTTACGATAATCAAAAGGTCGGTAATCTGCTCTCCAGAATAACCTCAGATTTATTTGACATCACGGAGCTGTTACACCACGGCCCTGAGGATATTTGTATTTCTATTATTACCATAATAGGTGCAACCGTCATTTTATTTAAAATAAATTTTGTTCTTTCAATAGTCCTGTTTGCGATGGTTGTAATTATAATTACATTTATATCTGTTATGAATCAGTATATGGGTAATGCTTTCAGTGAAAACCGAAAAAATATAGGTATAATAAACGGGCAAATAGAGGATTCTTTATCAGGTATCAGAGCCGTAAAATCATTCGGAAATGAAAAACTTGAGCTTGAAAAATTTGAGATAGGCAACGGGCAGTTTCTAAAATCAAAGAAAAAGACATATAGAATATTAGGAGAATTTTCCTCCGGAATGACCGCCTTGTTTGAACTTATAAAGGTGGTCGTCTTAGTTACAGGCGTGTATTTATTACTTAAAAACAGGATTACGCAAAATGACCTGCTGACCTTTATTTTATATTTGAACGCAGTAATTGAACCGATTTTTAAACTTGGAAACTTTACGGAAATGTTTCAAAACGGATATTCAGGCTACAGCAGATTTTTAGAAATGATGGCTATTTCTCCTGATATTGCAGACAGTCAAAACGCAATAAGCTTAAATAATGCAGAGGGCAGTATAGAATTCAAAAATGTATCATTCGGATATAATGAAAATGATATGGTTTTATCTAATATAAATCTGAAAATAGATAAAGGAGAATATATAGCAATAGTAGGACCCTCCGGTGCGGGAAAAACCACAATTTGCAGTCTTATTCCAAGATTCTATGAACTGTCCGACGGACAAATTTTAATAGATAATATAGATATTAAGAATATCAAATTAAAAGACCTGAGAAACCAGATAGGAATAGTTCAACAAGATGTCTATATCTTCGCCGGAACAATAGCTGAAAATATTGCCTACGGCAAGGAAAATGCCACACCGGAAGAAATAATAGAGGCGGCAAAAGCCGCAAATGCACATAATTTTATTATGGAATTAAAGGACGGATATGACTCGGATATAGGACAAAGGGGTGTGAAACTCTCAGGCGGTCAAAAACAAAGAATATCAATAGCCAGAGTTTTCTTAAAAAATCCTGCAATACTTATACTTGATGAGGCAACATCGGCACTTGATAATGCCAGTGAAAAAATTGTGCAACAGTCTTTTGAAAATTTAGCAAAAAATCGTACTACATTGGTAATTGCACATAGATTATCCACTATAAGAAACGCTAAGAGGATTCTCGTATGTACAGAAGATGGAATAGTTCAGGACGGCACTCACACACAGCTTATCAATCAGGACGGAATATATAAGGAGCTTAACTCTCTTACTTTATAAATAAAAAACCGCAGCCCTAATCTTAAAGGGTTGCGGTTTTGCTTTTTAATGTCTTTATATTATACCTCCTATACCGGTATCATTATTTATTGTTCCTAAATTATATAAAATAAGCACCTCACAGGAGCTGTTTTGATTTATAAAATCACTGACTTTTTCTTTATAAATTCTGGTATCAAACACGTGAATTTTTTTATAATGCTTAACAAGCATAGGAATAAAGCAGTTGGCATAACTGTCCTTTATAATTACAAGCTCCTTATCGTTCTTACTGTCCAAATTTTCAATAAGACAATAACCGTGCAGATTATTTAAAAAATAAGAATACTTATCCTTTTTATCTAAATATTCTTCGGCATAAAGTGTATCAAAATCCTTATCAATATCGGAATATTTTACTTTAACCCTGTCCTTATTGTCATAAGAATACATTGTTTCACCCTTTATGCTGAAATCATTCACCTTAGAATAAACGGTCCCCTTAAAATTATCGGATATTTTTTGCTTATTTAATTTATCAAGCGGTACCGCCTCTATCCCCTTATCTTTACAAAATTTATCATAGGCAAAATAAGCCCCGAGAGATGTCCAGTGATGGTCAAGCCTATAATACAGGCTGTTATCATAGGTAGAGCCGTCATATTCCTTACCTTTAGAAATCAAAGTATCGCTCACATCTATCCTTTTTATCCCTGAAAGCTCATAAAGTCTGTTCATATAATCAATCTGATTGCCTGAATTACTATCTTTCGGCAATTTGTCGGAATATACGCTTATAGCGGTGGGTACAAGCATTAAAGATACATCTTTTCCCTTTATTTTGCTGTTAAAAGAGCTTAAAATATCCGCTATCTTATATAGTCTGTCATCTGATGCAGGTTTTTCAATCAAAAAACCGTCTTTGCATAAATAAACATCATTTATCTCAGTCTTACAAAGCAGTCTTTCAGAATATGCCCTCACATTCATAAAAAAATCTCTTGCCGCAAAGTTATCGGAAAACCAGTCCTGAATTCCTTTTGTAGCAGAGCCGTCCTGTAAAGTTTTAAAGCTTAACTTCGGCAACGTACTTAAATACCTGTTTTCATTTTCTGAAAATATAGGCTCTTTTTTATACTTTGCCGGATTTGTAAACAGGAATAAAATAGTAAAACTCAACGTTATAACAGAAACTAATATTGAAATCAATCTTAAATATTGTGATCTTTTCATAGGTAAACTCCATAATTAAAATCTAAAGTATAGGAAAGGGCTGTAACTGTCGGCAACAAGACCTGATACACTTATAAGAAATAAACATATAAACACACCTAAAAATGCAGCTTGAGCTATACTTATCAGCCTTTTATTACAAGAAACATATAATTTATCTCTAAGATACGGATAAATCGGATATGCCGCCAAAACAGCAATTAAAATTATGATTTTAAAATTATTGAAATAATAATAAAAATCAGCTCCTACAAAAGAATGTTTATTTATACATAATGCCACTTTAAAATAATCAAATATCCTATGAAAATCCGTCATTGCAAATATTCCGAAGCCCGCTACAACTATTATAATTGAATATATGTTTTTGATAATTTTGGGTAATTTTTCAAGAAATTTACCATAGATATTTTTTTCCATAAGCAAAAAAAATGCGTGAAACATACCCCAAAGCACGAAATTCCAAGATGCCCCGTGCCAAAGCCCCGTCGTAAACCATACAATTAAAATATTCCTAAGCCTCTTTACCCTGCCACAACGATTCCCTCCTAAAGGAATGTAAATATAATCTCTGAACCACGTGGACATTGAAATATGCCAACGTCGCCAAAAATCCGTAATAGACAATGAAGATATAGGATAATTGAAGTTTTCCAAGAAATGAAATCCCATCATCTGACCCATTCCTATCGCCATATCACTGTAGGCGGAAAAGTCAAAGTACAACTGCAACGTAAATGATAAAAGCCCGAGCCAAGAGCCTAAAAATGACATATTTGAAGTGTCCATTAAATTAAAGCTTTCCCAAAGCATACCCATCTGATTGGCAATTAAGGTTTTTTTAAAAAATCCCAGACAAAACCTGAAAAATCCGTCACAAAATCCTTGTACGGTGATTCTTCTGTTTCTAAGTTCCGATTGAACGGTGGCAAATCTTACAATAGGTCCTGCTATCAGCTGTGGAAACATTGATACATACATCAGGAAAAAGGCATAGTTTTTCTCCACCTCTATTTCTCTTTTATACAAATCTATGGTGTAGCTTAGGGTTTGGAATGTAAAAAAGCTGATTCCTATCGGAAGTCTTATATTTTTGTGAGGAATATCGGCTTTTATTATTCCGTTTATAATATCTATTAAAAAATCTGTGTATTTAAAATAGCAAAGAGCTGCAATACTTAGTATCACAGCTGAAATTATAACAAGCTTTCTTTTAAAATTATCATTATCGAAATGATTTATCAGAAGCCCCGCAATAAAATTTATTACGGTAACTACGAGCATCAATAATATATATATCGGCTCTCCCCAAGCATAAAATATTAAGCTGAATACAAGCAGAACATAGTTTTTTGCCTTAAAAGGAACAGCATAATAAAATAATGCAAAAATAGGGAGAAACATAAATATAAAAGGAATACTGCTGAATACCACGTAAAATAATCCTCCTAAATTATTTTATACCTGAATCTATTATCTTTTCAATATCTTCAGACTTTTCAGAAATAATCAAATATACCGTATTCCCTTTTGTTTTTACTTCGGACTTTTCTACTATATCGTATTGATCTACAAGATAGCTCTTCATCTCGGCAGCCTTTGCTTCTCTAAAATTTTGTATTTTAAGCTTTATGTCCTCTAAATCCGCACTGTCCTTTACGGAGGCTATGATTACGGTATCCACCTTTATGCTGGCTAATGATGTCGCAAAAACATAATCTGAAAGCTTCCCTGCATCTATATCATAATAATTTGAAATATATTCCGCATCCATATCAAGCATTTCAGGCAATACATTAAGTGCCTTTATCTCATCATAAATCTGTGTAACGCTTTTTGACTGTTCCGCACTGTCCTGTTGTCCCTCTTTTGTTCCGTCCGGATTTTCATTACTTTTAGAGTCGGTAACGCCTTGATTTGCGGTATTGTCGGATTTACAAGAAACCGCTCCCAGACACAGTACTGCACAAAGTCCTATAACAACCAATTTTTTTATCATTTTTCTATCTCCTTTTTAGCGGCTTTTTTCAATACCTTTGCCCAAATCTTAAAGGCTTTTTCGTTATGATGACAGTATCTGTCATTACAATACTCATCTTTTAAATTTCCCTGCTTATCCTTTAATTTATTAGCCAAATCTATAAAAGTCGCCTTGTTTTTTGTTTCACAATAATTCTTTAACAGCTCATTAAACTTTTTTATGTTTCTATTATTTAAATTTTTACCTGCATTTGCCTTGTCGGAATGTAAATATGTGGTGCTGATAATGAAGATTTTCAAATTATTACCGCAATTCTTCTGTATCTTATCTATCTGCTCATCATACATTTTTAAGCATTTATGAGGATCTTCTATTCCGAGGTCGTTCATTCCGAAAAACATAAAGACATACTTGGGCTTTATAAGTGCAATAGAGTCCTCTATCTTCATCTTTTTTCCCTTATAAATCGGAAAAACCGCATTTTTATCATCAACAGATTTCACTGCATTGTGTAGGGAAAAACTGCCCTCCGCCAAAAATGTCATATTTCCGGGTAATGTTTTTTTATTCTTAGAAACATAGTTACCGAAATGTTTAGCCACTGAATCTCCGGTTAAAACAGCATTATCAAAAAACTTTTTCATTCTATCATCTGCATTTGAATTTATTTTAACTGTCATTAAGACAAAAACAAATACAGAAACCAACAAAAATATCTTTTTTATTTCGTTCGCCTTTTTCATCTAAACCTCCTTATTGTTACTACCTGTTATTCATTATGTCACCATCAGCATTTTAACATTTTTTATAAAATATTTCAATCATTTACACGACTTCCCTTTGTATCTCTTCTGGCAAGTCTTAAAGAAGAATAAAACTTTATTTTTTTATCTGTTTCATCTGTTTCATCTTCAATATTTTCAGACATATTTCTAAATAAAGGAAAGGAATTAAGCTCAGTACTTGAATTTTCTATCGGAATAAAAAGCTCGGCATTATTTATACAATCACCTTTTTCAAGTTTCATTCCTCTCACACCGACAGAATTCTTTTTCATTTTGGATACTTCACTTAATCTGAATCTTAAATATATCCCCCCCACTGTCTTTAATACCACGTTAGTTTCTTCATTTATTTCCAGTACACAAACCAATCTGTCATCTTCAAGCAGCTTGGTTGAAACTATACTCTTTTTTGAGGCGACATCAAATTCTAAGCCTTGAACTATCTTTATCATAGATTTTTCCGTGACGAATAACAGCTCCTTATTTTTCAAATTCTCAAAATTCGTAAAATAAACTATTTTCTCACTTACCGTATCTATGCCTGAAATATTATCAAGCGGGATTCCCTTATCTTTCAGCTTTCCGATACTTAAATCGCTTGCCTTAATCAGATACAGTTTTGCCTTATCCGTAAAAATACAGATTTTATCAGTGTTTTTAATATTTAAGATAAAAATATTATCCTCATCAAGTGTAGCCCTGTTTCTATCATATACCACTCTGTCAACCGCTCTTATATAGAACATCTTATCTACTAAAACCGTAATATCCTGCTCGACTGCATCAATCTTGGAAACAACAATCGCCTCACTGTCAACTATTTTCGTACACCTTTCTTTTCCGAACAACTTTTTAAGCCTGTTAAGCTCTTGAATAATTTTGGCTTTTAATTTCTCTTTGTCAGATAAGACAGCGGTGTATTCCTCGATATTTTTTACAGTTTTCTCATATTCTTTGCGTAACGCATAAAGCTCAAGTCCAATTAGCTTTTGCATTCGCATTTCTAAAATTGCAACTGCCTGTTTTTCTGTAAAATCAAAGCTTTTTGCAATTTCTTCATATTCTTTACTTCTAAATTTTATTTTTTCGGTATCCCCTGTTGTAAGGCAGGTCTTAACATCGGATACGGTTTTAGCTCCACGAAGAACGGCTATTATTACATCAATAACATCAATAGCTTTAAGAAGCCCCTCCTGTACCTCCTTTTTAGACTGTTCTTTTTTAAGTAAAGTATTATATTTTCTTGTAAAAATATCGGTTTGAAAATTCCCTACCTCTTTAAGAATATCAATAAGTCCCATTACTTTAGGCTTGCCGCCCGATACCGTCAGCATATTTACGGATAAGGTATCCTCAAGCTTGGTTTTACTATATATCAGATTCAATATTCCTTGTGCATCGGCTCCTTTTTTAAGTTCAATTACTATCCTTATCCCGTCCTTAGAACTCATATTGGAAATATTTACTATATCATTAAGCTTTTTGGCATCAATAAGATTTTCAATGTCCACAAGAAATTTGTTTATACCTGCTCCTATCATAGTATAAGGAATTTCAGATATCACAATCTGCATCTTTCCTTTTATTTCTTCGATAGTCGCCGTCCCCCTTAATCTTATGCGACCTGTTCCGTTTTCATAAATTCCTCTTAATTCACTTTTATTGACAATACTGCCTCCTGTCGGAAAGTCGGGACCTTTCAGTAAATCCATTAAACTGTCCAAATCAATATTTTCATTTTTTATACTGTAAATAAGAGCGTCTATACTCTCTGAAATATTATGTGGCGGTATGCTTGTCACCATTCCGACCGCTATCCCCTCAGCTCCGTTTATCAGTATGTTGGGCAGTCTGCAGGGCAAAACCGACGGCTCCAATAAAGAATCATCAAAGTTGGAAACAAAGTCCACCACGTCCTTGTCAAGATCCGTTAAAAGAGCCTCTTCGCTTATCTTTTGCAGCCTACATTCCGTGTAACGCATAGCGGCAGCCCCGTCACCCTCTATTGAGCCGAAATTTCCGTGCCCGTCAACCATTGTCATTCCTTTTTTAAAGCTCTGTGCCATAATAACAAGCGATTCATAAATAGAGCTGTCGCCGTGCGGATGATACTTACCCATAGTATCGCCAACCACCCTCGCACATTTTTTATAGGGTTTATCAGATGTTAATCCAAGCTCATACATATCAAATAATGTACGCCTCTGGACAGGCTTTAATCCATCTCTTACATCAGGAATTGCCCTTGATATAATAACGCTCATAGCATAGTCAATGTATGACTGCCTCATAAGAGATGAATAATCGGAGATTATTATGTTTTCATTATTTTCATTGTTTATACTCATCTTATTTCCTTAAGCATTATATAGTTAATTCCCTGACAGCTTTAACGCCTGATCGGCGGCGGTTAAGGCATCAATAATATCCTGTATAGCCCCGTCTACAATTTCATCAATCTTATACAGGGTCAGTTTAATTCTATGATCGGTCACACGTCCCTGTGGAAAATTATAGGTTCTGATTTTTTCAGATCTGTCCCCCGTTCCTATCTGGCTCTTACGATTAGACGCCTCTTCACTATGTTTTTTTTCACATTCAAGTTCATAGAGCTTAGCCCTTAAAACCCTTAAAGCCTTTTCTTTATTCCTAAGCTGTGACTTTTCGTCCTGACAGGAAATAACGATACCGGTGGGCTTATGTGTGAGCCTTACCGCCGAATCGGTAGTATTGACACACTGTCCTCCATTGCCTGATGCCCTGAATACATCGAATTTACAGTCATTCATATCCAAATGCACGTCCACCTCTTCAGCCTCCGGCATTATGGCTACAGTAATTGTAGATGTGTGTATTCTGCCTCCCGACTCCGTTTCAGGAACTCTTTGTACCCTGTGAACTCCGCTTTCATACTTAAGCTGAGAATATGCACCGTGTCCGTTAATCATAAAAACCGCTTCTTTCATACCGCCAAGTCCTATTTCATTGGTGCTTAACGTTTCCACCTTCCAATTCCTGCTCTCAGCATATCTTACATACATTCTATATATTTCATAGGCAAAAAGACTTGCCTCATCTCCCCCTGCCCCCGCTCTTATTTCTACCACTACATTTTTATCATCATTGGGATCCTTTGGAATAAGCAGAAAGTTAATCTTTTTTATAAGCTCCTCCATAGTTGATTTAGCCTCACTCAACTCTTCCTTGGCAAGCTTAATCATATCCTCATCTTTTTCAATATCAAGTATTTCAAGTGCATCTTTTTGCGAATTTTGTGCATCATTATATTCATTGTAGGCATTAACAAGGGGCAAAAGATCGTTTTGCTCAATCATAAGCTTCTTATATACATTCTGATCTCCTGCAATATCAGGCAGTAAAAGCTGTCTTGTAATCTCCTCATATCTGTTCACAAGAGGCAATAATTTTTCAACAATAATATCCATCTTCATTCCTTTCGTGCATAAACCACTCTATTAACTCCGTTCAAATCACGCACAATATTTATATCTGTAAATCCGGCATCTTTAAATAACTCTGAAACCTCTAAAGACTGGGTGTATCCGACCTCAAAAAACAACATACCTCCATCTTTTAAGAACTTCTTATTATTTATAATTTCTTTATAAAAAAAAAGCCCGTTATCAAAGGATTCAAGTGCTATTTTAGGTTCAAAATCAAGCACCTGTTTTTCAAGTGCGGTCATTTCATCAGGGGTTATGTATGGCGGATTGGAAACAATAATATCAAATTTTTCATTGATGTTTTCAAATAAGTCGCTTTTTATAAGCTTTACAGGTGTTTTAAGCCTTTCGGCATTTATCTTGGCAACAGATAATGCGGCATCTGATATATCAACGCCCACTGCATTGACATTTATTTCGGATAAAATCGACAAAATGATACAGCCGCTTCCCGTGCACATATCAAGTATACTCATTTCAGGTTTTGCAAATTCAAGGACGGTACTGACCAAAATTTCCGTATCAAATCTCGGAATCAGAACATCTCTGTTTACAAAAAAACTATGTCCCATAAAAAATGCTCTTCCGGTAATATATTGCACCGGCTCATTATTCATACGTCTATTTAAAAGTGAATCGTATTCCTTAAATTTTTCATCGGACACCTCATCTTTTGATGCAAGAAAATACTGCGTTTTATCAAGATTGAAACAAAACTCTATTAAAAATGCGGCATTACTATCATATTCCGAATCATTAGCCGCTCTTAATTTATTCTTCCCATAAATTAACAGCTCGTAAAGTTTCATAAAACTTCCTCTATTGAAAGTGCCTTGACGGCAGATATTGCCACCTCCACCATATCACTGCTCGGCTCCCTTGTGGTAAACCTTTGAAAAAATAATGCAGGCTTTGTCAGGGCTCTGATAAAGGCATTGTCGATCTTGCCCGTTAATTTTAACAGCTCATAGGATAAACCTGCAATAAGCGGTACTAAAAGTAATCTCACCAAAATCCTTAAAAGAACGGTGTCCGCCTTTATAAACATAAATAAAATCACGGAAATAATGATTATATAAAATAAAAAGCCCGTTCCGCATCTTTTGTGAAATCTTGATGATTTCATCACATTGTCAACATTTAACTCAAGCTCGTTTTCTATGCAATTTATACACTTATGCTCCGCTCCGTGATACATAAAAACCCTTTTTATATCCTTTGCCAATGACACCAAAATCATATAAGCAAAAAATACGGCAATGCGAATAATTCCTTCAGCTATTGCAATGCCGACTCTTGTGACACCTGATTTTTTCAATATCCCTGCTAAGATGTAGGGTAATATAATAAATATGGATATAGCTAATGCAATAGATAAAAGCATTGTAAATGCCATAAAAATCCCATTAGTGCCGTTCTCTTTTTTTTCGCCCTTATTATCGCTTTTATCTGATTTTAAATCATCATCTTCGATAAATCCGGCAGAATACTCAAGAGCCCTGTACCCTACCGACAAGGACTCGCAAAAGCTTACAACTCCTCTTATAACAGGAATTTTTTTTAATATTTTGGTAAAGTCGCTTTGTTTTATCTCTTCTTTTTTTACAATTATTTCATTATCGGGCTTTCTTACGGCAATCGCTATATCATCTTTATAACGCATAAATATGCCTTCTATTAAAGCCTGACCTCCTATATTACAGTTTTTCAATCATCTACCTCTTTATAATATAAGTCATAGTATTCCGGCACATTTATTTTAAGCATAAATGTGTAGGATAACTTTTTATCCTTTAAAGCAGCTGAAAGCTATAATGCGGCTCATCAGCTTAACTGACGAAACGGGTAAAAAAGTCATACACGCAATAACTGTCAACAGTAAAAATGGGCAGAGCAATTAAGCCCGACCCATTTATATAGAGAATATTAAATATTCTATTGTTCAGCTTTGATACCGTATCTTGTATTAAACTTATGAATACGACCTCTGGCTGCCGCCGCCTTTTGCTGTCCTGTATAGAAAGGATGACATTTTGAACAAATTTCTACGTGAATATTTTCATTTGTAGAACCTGTGGTAAAGGTATTACCACAGTTACAGGTAACAGTCGCCATTTGATAATTTGGATGAATCTCAGCTCTCATTATATTACACCTCGTTTTCTTTAACAGTTTTTTCACTCTTGTTTCCGACAAGAGATACCGGCAGTTAAACAAAACTGCTCTAACCTTTGTATATTACCATATATAAGTGTAAAATTCAAGTGCTAATTTAACAATGGCCTCAGCCCTCGGCAACTTTTGCTATATCCTCTGCGTTTGTAGTTTGAATACTTGACAAAATTGCCTGTACATCCGCATCGTTCAGATCAATTTTTTCATTCCCCGCCTCATAAATTATATATGCCTGATACTGAATATGATCCCGATCTTCAAAAAGCATAAATATCTTATATCCGGCACTTTCACCACGGAATACCTTCCAAGTATGCTCGCCTGTAACAACATCTTCCATATCCTCTACATTGTCATAAACATCCTTTATAAGGGATAAATCGCTGTCAGGTCCTGAATAAGTAATTGTAATTGAAGGCTTGGAAAATACATCCAACTCGGATTCTGCACCCTTTGCAATCTGAAGCATATTAGGATTCAATGCGTCTTTATCGTCACTGAACATATCGTGCTGCGGGAAATGCTTCCAGCCTTTCGGTACTGATACTTTAAAATTACCTGTATCATAGTCTTCTCCTACAACCACATCTGCAGTGTCAGCTGAAACCGCCTCATTTGTTTCCTTATCAGCTTCCTGTGTAGTCGTTTCCGCCTTAGTTCCCTCTTTCTCATTTTTCTTTCCACATGCTGTAAATGATAAAATCAGGCATACAGCAAGCAAAACATAACTAAATTTTTTCATATCATTTTCCTCCGTTTTTAATTTTTTT
>CAUUFM010000019.1:0-11957 GCA_963544505.1 uncultured Lachnospiraceae bacterium
TATAAAATCATAATTCTACCCCTTTTTTCTTCATAAGTTCAATTATATCATTAACAATATACTCTTTTCCCTGAGTATGTAATACATCATAACATTGAAATATATATTGATATAAGAGGTCTGAATTTTTTAGAGCATCATATATATTCACGGCATCTTTTTTAAGTAAAACGGCTATATTTTCTATGCAGAATATGGCAAATTCCACTTCATTAAGGCTATAATCATTTTGAGCATTTTCCATATGAATACCTCTTTTATAAAGACGATATGTTTTTATCAATTTCGGATTCACTTCTTTCCTTTATCATACAATAAATTTTAAGATAAGTAAATGATATTTCTTATGTTTTCTTTCTGTATTTTTTCAAGATTTGTAAAAAAATTTATAGAATATAAAAGTTGCATTATTTTATATATTATGTTATATTTTAATTTATAAAAGATGTTTACATTCTAATAAAAGGGGATTGGCTATGACTCTGTTTATGAGATATAAAATGTTGATTTTTTAAGATACCGCTTGCCTTTATTTGACTATGTATCGGTGTAGTTGAAACATAAAGCAGGTCGGTATTCTTTTATTTTTGGCTTTAAAAATTTTGTGCCAAATGGCATACTATTGATTAAATGTTAATTAAGGAGATTTTATGAAAAAAGTAGGAATTGTAATGGGAAGCGAGAGCGATATGCCCGTTATGGAAAAAACAATGAATACCTTAAAACAATTTGACGTACCCTATGAGGTTCATATTTATTCTGCACACAGGACACCTTATATTGCGGCAACTTTTGCCAAAAACGCTAAAGATAACGGATTTTCCGTAATAATAGCGGCAGCCGGAATGGCGGCGCACTTGGCGGGAGCTATGGCTGCCGGGACTGTTTTGCCGGTAATAGGTGTTCCTTGTAAATCATCAGCCCTTGACGGTATGGACGCCTTATTATCCACCGTGATGATGCCCAAAGGGATTCCTGTCGCTACAGTAGCGATAAATGGAGGAGAAAATGCCGCTATTCTTGCAATACAGATGCTTGCAATAGAAGATGAAACACTTTCAAAAAAACTTTTGGAAAAAAGGGCGAATGACGAAAAGCTGATTTTAGAAAAAGATGCAAAGCTTAATAAATAAATATTAAAGGAGAAGAGTTATGGCGGAAAAAAGAGAACAATTATATGAGGGAAAGGCAAAGAAAGTTTTTGCTACAGATGATGTTGATAAGGTAATTGTGTCATATAAGGACGATGCAACCGCATTTGACGGTACAAAAAAAGGAACTGTTGCAGGCAAAGGCATAGTCAACAATCTTATGACCAATCATCTGATGCAGTTGCTTGAAAAAAACGGTATACCTACACATTTTGTAGAGGGGCTTAATGATACGGACACAGTTGTAAAAAAGGTGACAATTATTCCACTTGAGGTAATTATAAGAAATGTTTCAGCCGGTTCTTTTGCCAAGAGGTTCGGCGTTGAGGAGGGAATAGTATTTGATGAGCCGACCTTTGAATTTTCTTATAAAAATGATGATTTACACGACCCTTTAATGAATGTTTATCACGCTATAGCCTTAAAGCTGGCTACGAAAGAAGAGATTGAAATCATTAAAAACTATGCTTTTAAAATCAATTCAATATTAAAACAATATTTTTTAAGTATCGGAGTAAAGCTTATTGATTTTAAACTTGAATTCGGTAAGCTTGCCGACGGCAGTATTGTACTTGCAGATGAAATTTCTCCCGATACTTGCAGATTCTGGGACGTTAAAACAAATGAAAAATTGGATAAGGACAGGTTCAGAAGAGATTTAGGAAATGTAGAGGGTGCTTATCAGGAGATGATGAAGAGGGTATTTAATAAATAAATTAAAGGAGCTTTTAAATGGGCGGTTTTTTCGGTGTTGCGGTTAAAAAAAATGCGGCGGTAGATGTGTATTTCGGTACAGATTATCACTCACATTTAGGCTCTTCATTAGGCGGAATAGCTATGTATGATGAAAGCTTGGGACTGCAACGAGCAATTCATCATATAGGAAGCACACCGTTTCGAGCCAAGTTTGAGCACGTTTTTAATGATATGAAAGGGAACAGTGCCATAGGTTGTATCAGTGACAAGGACCCTCAGCCCATATTGATAAGATCTAACATCGGCACTTATGCTATCTGTGCAATATCCGCAGTAAATAATTTGGAAACATTGTTAAATAATTTTCTTGCATTCAGCGGCGGTCATATAAATGCAATGACAGGGGGAAAGATAAACGCAACGGAGCTGATTGCTTCTTTAATAAATCAAAAGAGCAATTTTGTGGACGGAATAAAGTTTGCACAGGACAGGATAGACGGAACGGCGTCCATTATGATATTGAAGGATAACGGACATATCATTGTGGCAAGGGATAAATTGGGCAGACTTCCTGTAATGATAGGAAAAAATGAAGACGGATACTGTATTTCTTTTGAATCCTTTGCTTATCAAAAGCTTGATTATGAGGACTTTTTTGAGCTGAAACCCGCAGAGATTGTCGAGGTTTCAAGTTCGGGAATAGAGGTTTTATCAAAGGGAGAAAGCAAATGCAGGATTTGCAGTTTTTTATGGAGCTACTACGGCTATCCCACATCTACATATGAGGGAAAAAATGTCGAAATTATGCGTTATAAAAACGGTCGGATCTTGGCAAGATATGATAAAGACAATATGGATTTATCACAGATTGATTATGTAGGAGGGGTTCCGGATTCGGGGACTCCTCACGCAATAGGTTATGCCAATGAAAGCGGACGCCCCTTTGCAAGAGCCTTTATAAAATATACACCGACTTGGTCAAGGAGCTTTATTCCCTCAAGTCAAAAGGACAGACAAAAGGTTGCAAAAATGAAACAAATACCGGTAAACGAGTTAATTACGGATAAGACACTATTGCTTATAGACGACTCTATTGTCAGAGGAACACAGATAGGAGAAACTGTAGATTTCTTATATGAAAACGGAGCTAAAGAGGTGCATATGCGTTCCGCCGCACCTCCCATTATGTATCCTTGCAGATATCTTAATTTTTCACGGACAAATAGTGAAATGGAGCTGATTACAAGAAGAGTAATAATGGAGCTTGAGGGAGATACGGGCTTAAAATATATAGATGAATACAGCGATGCAAAGACTGAGCGCGGCAAAAATATGCGAAAGGCTATGTGTGAAAAATTGCATCTTAAGTCTATAGGTTTTCAGTCTTTAGAAGGGTTAATAGAAGCTATAGGACTTAAAGAAGAAAATCTTTGCACATATTGTTGGAATAAAAAGGAGTAAAAATGTACGAAAAATCAAGTTCACAGGCATACAAGGACGCAGGAGTCGATATTACGGCGGGGTACAGGGCGGTATCTCTTATGAAGTCGCACATAAAAAGGACTGAAACGAGCGGCGTTTGTTCCGATTTGGGCGGTTTTGGAGGAATGTTTGAACTTAATATAGAAAATATAAAAAGACCGGTCTTAGTAAGCGGAACTGACGGAGTGGGTACAAAACTAAAGCTTGCTTTTCTTGCAGATAAGCACGATACCATAGGCATTGACTGTGTGGCGATGTGTGTAAATGATATTATTTGTTGCGGAGCGAAGCCTTTATTTTTCTTAGATTACATTGCCTGCGGAAAAAATGTTCCGGAAAAGATAGAGCAAATTGTAAAGGGGGTCTGCGACGGCTGTGAAATGGCAGGAGTGGCGTTAATAGGCGGAGAAACAGCGGAGATGCCGGGATTTTACCCTGTAGATGAATATGATTTGGCGGGATATAGCACCGGTGTTGTAGACAAGGACAAAGTTATCAATGGCAGCCTTATAAATGAGGGAGATGTGGTAATAGGACTTGCATCAAGCGGGGTTCATTCTAACGGGTTTTCTTTAGTAAGAAAGGTATTTGACTTAAATGATTATAGTAAAAAAGAGATAATAGACACTCTTTTAACGCCTACCAAAATTTACGTAAAATCTGTTCTTTCCTTATTTAAAGAGATAAATGTAAAGGGAATTTCGCACATAACAGGCGGAGGTTTTTATGAAAACATTCCAAGAATGATACCTGACGGGCTTTGTGCAAAAATTGACAGA
This sequence comes from uncultured Lachnospiraceae bacterium, assembly GCA_963544505.1. Classification (GTDB taxonomy): domain Bacteria; phylum Bacillota; class Clostridia; order Lachnospirales; family Lachnospiraceae; genus CAUUFM01. The sequence continues at coordinate 4,109 of CAUUFM010000019.1, forward strand.
GCATCTATAAGGGTGCTTCCCATATTTGAGCTTATTCAAAAAACCGGAAACATCAGTGAACACGATATGTTTAACACCTTTAATATGGGTGTGGGAATGGCTGTAACAGTGGCTGACAAGGATAAGGAAAAGGCACTTAAAATCCTTGAAGATGAGAAAGAAACAGCCTATATAATAGGGAAAATAATAAGACATAAAGATAAGATAATTTTAGAATAAATTTAGGAGCGGCTATGAAGGCTCAGAAAAAGGAAAAAATAAATATAGCGGTGCTTGTATCAGGGGGAGGAACTAATTTACAGGCTTTAATTGACAGTACTGTGATAAAAAGCGGAGTGATAAGGCTTGTAATATCAAGCAACGCTTCCGCCTATGCCCTGAAAAGAGCAAAAAATGCAAAGATAAAATCGGAGATAGTGGATAAGCTTAATTATCCGACCCTTGAAAAAAGAGAAGAAAGAATGCTTGAGCTGTTAAAGGCAAATGACATTGATTTGATAGTTTTAGCAGGCTTTCTAAGTATTTTATCCAAGCATTTTATAAAGCATTATGAGAATAGAATAATAAATGTTCACCCGTCTTTAATTCCGGCATTTTGCGGCAAAGGCTATTATGGTCTTATTGTACATAAAAGGGTGCTTGAAAAGGGTGTAAAAATAACCGGAGCCACCACGCATTTCGTAAATGAGATAGCAGATGACGGAGAAATAATAATGCAAAAGGCGGTAAGGGTATATAAAAATGATACGGAAGAAAAACTGCAATTAAGGGTTATGAAACAGGCGGAGCATATAATACTTCCAAAATCCGTGGAGCTTGTATCAAAACAAATATTAGGAGAAAGAGATGTTAAAGCATAAAAATATAGAAGATATATTAAAAGAAAATGTCTACTTGGGAAGAGGGATAATAATAGGAAAAAGCAAAAATAATATAGCAATAGCTTATTTTTTGACCGGAAGAAGTGAAAACAGTCAAAACAGGATTTTTGTAAATGAGGGTGATACTCTTTTAACCAAGCCGTTTGATGAAAAAAAGGTTAAAGATCCCACTTTAATTATCTATGCACCTATAAGAAATATTGATAATAAGATAATAGTCACCAACGGCGCACAGACGGATACAATTTATGAATATATAAAAAACGGTTCTACATTTGAGGAGGCACTTTATACTCATACATTCGAGCCTGATCCTCCGATTTATACGCCGAGGATAAGTGGAATAATAAGCAAAGAAAATGACAATTTTTCTTATAAGCTGAGTATCTTAAAGGCCTCTGATGAGAGCGGAACAAAATGTTACAGATATTTCTTTAACTATGAAGCGACAGATAATTTAGGGCATTTCATTCACACCTATGAAAATGTTGATAACACTCCCGTCGCTTTTGAGGGTGAGCCTAAAAGCGTAATTATTCCTGATGATATTGACAGTTTTGCATCTGATATTTGGAATAATCTGTTTGAGAAGAACAGGATTTCACTTTTTGTGGAATTTATTGATATAAAGACAGGAAAAAAAGAAAAAAGAATGTTTAACAGACATTTGATGTAAGGAGAACTCAAATGAAAGAATATAGCTTAAAGTACGGTTGCAACCCGAGTCAAAAAACAGCCAAAATATATATGGAAGAGCTTAAGGATTTGCCTATTACCATATTAAACGGCAGACCCGGATATATCAATTTTTTAGATGCTTTTAATGCCTATCAGCTGGTAAAAGAGGTGAAAAATGCGTTAGGGAAACCCTGTGCCACATCTTTTAAGCACGTATCGCCGACTTCCGTAGCGATAGGAGAAAAATTATCAGGCACCTTAAAAAAGGCTTATTTTGTAGATGATATAGAGGGGCTTGATGACTCCGCCATAGCCTGTGCCTATGCAAGAGCAAGGGGTACTGACAGAATGTGTTCTTTCGGAGATTTCGTAGCCCTATCCGATAAATGTGATGTAACGACTGCAAAACTTCTTAAAAGAGAGGTATCGGACGGAATAATAGCACCTGCATTTGACCCTGATGCCTTAGAGATGTTGAAAGAAAAAAAGGGCGGTAATTATGCAATAGTGCAGATTGATGAAAATTATGTACCTGATGATATGGAGAAAAAGCAGGTGTTCGGAATTACCTTTGAGCAGAGCAGAAATAACAGCGTCATTACAAAGGATATCTTGAATAATATTGTGACAAAAAATAAGGAGCTTCCCGAAAGTGTTAAAGAGGATCTGCTCCTTTCAATGATAGCCCTAAAATATACCCAGTCAAATTCGGTGTGTTTTGCCTACAACGGACAAACAATAGGAATAGGGGCAGGACAACAATCAAGGATACATTGTACAAGACTTGCGGCAGATAAGGCTGATGTATGGTTTTTACGACAGCACGAAAAGGTTTTAACTTTGCCGTTTAAAAGTGATATAAAAAGGGCTGTCAGAGATAATGTGATTGACGGTTATATAAATGAATACGAAGAGGACGTATGTGATGATAATATCTGGCAAAATTATTTTATTACAAGACCTAAGAGGCTTGAAAAAGAAGAAAAGGCTTTATATTTATCTAAGGTAAGCGGAGTGTCTGTGGGTTCGGACGCATTTTTTCCATTCAGTGACAATATAAAAAGAGCATATAAAAGCGGTGCCAAGTATGTTGTAGAACCCGGCGGTTCAGTTAGAGATGATGATGTTATTAAGACCTGTGACAAATTTGATATGGTACTTAGTTTCACAGGACTTAGACTTTTTCATCATTGATTTTAAAGGATAGGGATATGAGAATTTTAGTGATAGGCGGCGGCGGTCGTGAGCACGCCATTATAAAGAAATTAAAAGAAAACAGCAGTATAGATGAGATTTTTGCATTGCCCGGGAATGCCGGTATTAAAGAGGCTTTATGTGTTAATATTAAAGCTACGGATATAGATGCGGTCGTTAATTTTGCTGAAGAAAAGAAGATTGATTATGTGGTGGTATCTCCCGACGACCCGCTGGTTTTAGGAATGGTGGACGCCCTTAATGATAGGAAAATTGCCTGTTTCGGACCCGATAAAAAAGCCGCAATAATAGAGGGCAGTAAGAGCTTTTCCAAGAATTTTATGAAAAAATATGATATTCCGACGGCTGATTATGAGGTCTTTAATGATCCTAAAAAGGCTTTAAGTTATATAGAAAAGCAGAGCTTTCCTATAGTAATAAAGGCGGACGGTTTGGCACTCGGCAAGGGTGTAATAATAGCCGATAATTTAGCAGATGCAAAGAATGCCGTAAATTCTATTATGGTTGATAAAAAATTCGGAAAAAGCGGAGATAATATTGTAGTTGAGGAATTTTTGCAAGGTGTGGAGGTATCGGTGCTTGCGTTTACGGACGGAAAAACCATAGTTCCTATGATTTCATCAATGGATCATAAACGAAGCGGTGATAATGATACAGGTTTAAATACCGGAGGTATGGGCTGTATTGCACCCAATCCCTATTATACAAAAGACATTGAAGGTGAATGTATGAAAACCGTTTTTATTCCTACTGTCGAGGGTATGAATAAGGAGGGCAGAACCTTTAAGGGCTGTCTTTATTTCGGACTTATGCTCACAAAAACAGGACCTAAGGTGATAGAATACAACTGTAGATTCGGAGATCCGGAAACACAGGTGGTATTACCGCTTTTAAAATCCGACTTATTCACGATAATGCAGGCTGTGACGGAAGGAAGATTAAAAGATACTATGGTGGAATTTTCAGATAAGAGCGCCTGTTGTGTAATAATGGCATCAAAAGGCTATCCTAAGTCTTATGAAAAGGGCTTTGAAATAACTGTCCCTGACAGTGTAAGGGATAAGGTGTTTTTTGCAGGAGCTGTAAAAAAAGATGAAAAGCTCTTTACAGATTCAGGGCGAGTTTTGGGCGTTACTGCAATTAACGATGCTCTGTCATCTGCAATTAAAGACGCCTACAGCTCAGTAAATGAGATAAGCTTTAAGAATTCATATTGCAGGCTTGATATAGGGCAAAAGGCGTTGAATGCGTTGAATACGCAAGGGAGGTAAGAATGCTGTATCAGATTTTGGTGGAAAAAAAAGAAGATTTTGCCGTTGAGGCAAAGGGGCTGTTGTCGGAAATACATTCATTTCTCGGAATAAAAAGTGTAAATAGGGTGCGTATATTAAACCGTTATTTTGTAGACAACATTTCTGACGAATTATTTAAGAAGAGTATCAATACCGTATTTTCAGAGCCGCCTATGGACAATGTTTTTTTTGAGCTTGATATTAAAGATGCAAGATTTTTTGCGGTAGAATATCTGCCCGGGCAATTTGACCAAAGAGCGGATTCTGCAAGGCAATGTCTTGAATTATTGTCAAATAATGAAAGCCCTACGGTACATTCATCAAAGATTTATGCACTCTACGGAAATATCAATGAAAGCGAACTTGAAAGTATAAAAAAATACGTGGTAAATCCTGTGGAAGCAAGGGTTGCAAGCCTTGAAAAAAGGCAGTTTATTACTCCTGATTACGATGAAGCAAAAGATGTGGAAATCTTAAAAGGTTTTAATACCTACAGTGTGTCAGATCTTGAAGAATTTCACAAAAAAACGGGTCTTGCTATGGATATTGAGGATCTTAAGCTGTGTCAGGAATACTTTAAAAATGATGAAAAAAGAGATCCTGTAATCACTGAAATAAGGGTAATAGATACATATTGGTCGGATCATTGCAGACATACCACCTTTAATACGATTTTAGATAATATAAGTTTTGAGGATAAATTGCTCCTTGATACATATAATGATTATTTGAGTAAAAGAAAAGAGCTTAATATTAAAAAACCTGTTACACTTATGGATATGGGTACAATCGTAGCCAAATATTTAAAAAAGAACGGGAGCTTAAAAAATCTTGATGAATCAGATGAGATAAATGCCTGTACAATCAAGTGTGATGTGGACGTTGACGGCAAAATAGAGCCGTATTTAATCCTGTTTAAGAATGAAACACATAATCACCCTACGGAAATTGAGCCGTTCGGGGGAGCTGCCACCTGCATAGGCGGAGCAATAAGAGATCCGTTATCGGGAAGAGCCTATGTTTACTCCGCAATGAGACTTACAGGTGCGGGCAATCCGCTAAGTAACATAGCGGATACGATAAAGGGCAAGCTTGCACAAAGAAAGATAGTTACAAAGGCGGCTTGCGGTTATTCTTCCTATGGAAATCAGATAGGACTTTCTACCGGTATAGTAGATGAGATTTATCATAACGGTTATACGGCAAAGCGTATGGAGGTGGGAGCGGTTATAGCGGCGACTCCCGCAAAAAAGGTGAGAAGAGAAAAACCGTCTGATAAGGACGTGGTGGTTCTTATAGGTGCAAAGACCGGACGTGACGGTATAGGCGGTGCTACAGGCTCTTCAAAGTCCCACAATGTCACATCGGTTACCGAATGTTCGGCTGAGGTGCAAAAGGGCAATGCTCCGGAGGAGCGTAAGATACAAAGGCTCTTCAGGAACGAAAAGCTTTGTCGTATGATAAAAAAATGCAATGATTTCGGTGCAGGCGGAGTGTCCGTTGCAATAGGGGAACTTGCAGACGGTCTTGATATTGACCTTGATAAAATTCCTAAAAAATATGAGGGGCTTGATGCAACGGAGCTTGCAATAAGCGAGTCACAGGAGAGAATGGCTGTTGTAATAGAAGAGGAAAGTGTTAAAGAGTTCTTAAAAATCTGCGATACGGAGAATATAAGTGCGGTAGTTGTGGCAAGGGTAAAATCCGATGATTACCTTACTATGAGCTGTAGGGGAGCGAGGGTTGTAAATATTTCCAGAAAATTTCTTGATACAAACGGGGCAAAAAAACACGTAACCGCTAAAGTAAATAAGCTTAATTTTTATGAAAATTCTTTAAAAACAGGTTTTAGAGAAAACTATTTTAACGTAATTTCAGATATAAATGTATGCTCTAAAAACGGCTTAATACAGCGTTTTGACTCTACCATAGGACACGGAACCGTTCTTATGCCCTTAGGAGGTAAAAATCAATTGACGCCTATTCAGGCTATGGTAAATAAGGTGGCACTTGAAAACGGTGATACAAAGACCTGTAGTATAATGTCTTGGGGGTATAATCCGTTCATCAGCGAAAAAAGTCCGTATCACGGATCTTATATGGCGGTTATCGAGTCATTATGTAAGCTTATAGCTGTGGGTGCTTCCTATGAAAATATCTATTTGTCATTTCAGGAATATTTTGAAAAGCTTAAGGACGAAAAGAGCTGGGGTAAGCCGGTTGCGGCTTTGCTCGGAGCATATAAGGCGCAGATGGATTACAAAACCGCTGCAATAGGCGGCAAAGACTCTATGAGCGGTACATTTGAGGATATTTCAGTGCCTCCGACACTTATATCATTTGCGGTGACTACCGATAATATTGATGATATTATCTCACCTGAATTTAAGGGTGTAGGACATAAGGTTGTCTATGTAAAACCTGAATTTGATGAGAATCGCCTACCTGTTAAGGAAGATATGATAAATATTTTTAACGAGGTAAATAGGCTTATAAAAGAAAAAAAGATAGTATCAGCCTATACTTTAGGATTTGGGGGAGTGGCGGCAGCCGTTTTTAAAATGGCTATAGGAAACTTTCTGGGCTTTAAGTTTAATGACAGCTTATCAATAGATGAGATATTTAGGGATAATTATGGAGCGTTTGTATTAGAAGTAGTCGAAGATATAGATTTAGGGCGTGAAATCGGTATTATTTGTGAAGATGAGATTATTTCTTATAAAGATGAGGTGCTTTCTTTAAATGATTTGTTTAATTCTTATGAGAGCAAGCTTGAAAGTGTGTATCCGTCAAAGGTATTTTATGATAAAACACAAGTTAAAAATTTAAGCTTTAATGACGGTGAGATTACTTCTTCAAGAATTAAGACAGCTAAACCTAAGGTATTGATACCTGTATTTCCGGGAACCAACTGTGAGTATGACAGTGCCAAAGTTTTTTATGAGGCGGGAGCTGATGCTGAAATTTTTGTAATAAACAACCTGAATTTTTCAAAGATAGAAAAGAGTATAGAGGGGTTTGCAAAGGAATTAAAAAACAGTCAGATGGTGTTTATTCCGGGAGGATTTTCGGCAGGAGATGAGCCTGACGGCAGCGGAAAATTTATTACGGCATTTTTTAGAAATTCCCTGATAAAAGAAGCGGTATCCGATCTTTTGGACAATAGAGACGGACTTATGGCAGGGATTTGCAACGGATTTCAGGCTTTGATAAAGATGGGTCTTTTGCCGTACGGAAAGATTATTGATACTGATGAAAACTTTCCTACATTGGCTATAAATACTATAGGCAGGCATCAGTCTATGATTGCAAGAATAAGGATAGCGACAAACAATTCTCCCTGGCTTAAAAATACGAGGGTAGGGGAGATTTATAATGTGCCCGTTTCACACGGTGAGGGCAGATTTATAGCAAGAGATACCGTAGTTAAAGAGCTTTATAAAAACGGGCAGATTGCGACACAATATGTGGACTTTCAGGGGAATGCGACCTTAGATATAAGACATAATCCGAACGGCTCAACCTGTGCTATAGAGGGAATAGTATCAAGGGACGGAAGAGTTTTCGGAAAGATGGGACACTCTGAAAGAATCGGCTACGGTTTATACAAAAATGTCTATGGGAAATACGATATGCAGATGTTTAAAGCGGCTGTGGAATATTTTAAATAAAAGGTACTTAAAGTGCGGCTGTTCCCGTATTTACGCCGGTGTAGGTGTACTTTCCGTCACTTATTTTCTCTACAGATACAACAGCATCGTCTGATATACGGAATTTACACGA
>CAUUFM010000020.1:0-11733 GCA_963544505.1 uncultured Lachnospiraceae bacterium
GTCGGCTTCAGGATTGAAGGCGATAAAAAAGTCAGATATGCCAAAAAAACCGGCAAAACAATTGACTAAGGGTAAAGGAGGCATTTACATTGAGTAGGTTAAAGGATATATATTTTAATGATATAGTTGATGCTATGATGAAGAAATTCAGCTATAAGAACAAAATGCAGGTTCCGAAGCTTGAGAAAATAGTTATCAATATGGGTATAGGAGAGGCTCGAGAAAATTCCAAGGTGCTTGATGCCGCTTTATCCGATATGGCTACTATATCAGGACAGAAAGGTATAATTACCAAGGCTAAAAAATCGGTTGCAAACTTTAAATTAAGAGAGGGTATGCCGATTGGTTGCAAGGTTACTTTAAGAGGTGAGAGAATGTATGAGTTTGCCGACAGGCTTATAAATTTGGCTCTTCCTCGTGTACGTGACTTTAGAGGAGTCAATCCGAACTCTTTTGACGGCAGGGGCAATTATGCATTGGGTATTAAAGAACAATTGATTTTCCCCGAAATATCTTATGATAAGATTGATAAAATCAGAGGAATGGATATTATTTTCGTAACAACTGCTAAAAGCGATGAAGAGGCAAGAGAGCTTTTAACTATGTTCAATATGCCGTTTGCAAAGCAGGCGTAAGGAGGAAAAAATGGCTAAAACATCAATGAAAATAAAGCAACAGAAAAAACAGAAATTTTCTACCAGAGAATATACAAGATGTAATATTTGCGGTAGACCGCATGCGGTATTGAGCAAGTACGGTATCTGTAGAGTGTGCTTTAGAGAACTGGCTTATAAGGGACAGATTCCCGGAGTCAGAAAGGCTAGCTGGTAATTCAAATTTTTAGGAGGTAGAGAAATGACAACCAATGATCCAATCGCGGATATGCTTACAAGAATTCGTAATGCGAATACCGCAAAGCACGATACGGTCGATGTTCCATCTTCAAAAATGAAGCTGGCTATTGCCGAAATACTGCTGAACGAGGGATATATAAAGAAATACAATGTCGTTGAAGAAGACGGTGTTAAGGTTATTAGAATAGTATTAAAATATGGTAGTGACAAGAATGAAAAGGTTATTTCTGGTCTAAAGAGAATTTCCAAGCCCGGTCTTAGAGCTTATGTAGGCAAGGACGATGTACCTAAGGTATTCGGCGGTTTGGGAGTGGCTATTCTTTCCACCAATCAAGGCGTAATCACCGATAAAGAAGCCAGAAAACAGGGCTTGGGCGGAGAAGTGTTGGCATTTGTTTGGTAATATGGAATTCCAGAAAACAGAGAATCAAAAAATTAGGATTTTCCGATAATTTAAGGAGGTAAGGCATGTCAAGAGTAGGAAGAATGCCAATTTCAATTCCCGGAACGGTAACGGTGAATGTTGCCGACAACAACCGGGTAAGTGTTAAGGGACCAAAGGGTACTTTAGAGAGTCAAATGCCGGCTGAGATGAAGCTTAAGCTGGAAAACGGACAGTTAACGGTAGAAAGACCTAATGACCTTAAAAAGAACAAGGCTTTGCACGGTTTAACAAGATCTTTACTAAATAATATGGTTATTGGTGTAAGTGAGGGTTATTCAAAGGTGCTTGAGGTAAACGGTGTAGGTTATCGTGTTGCAAAGCAAGGTAAAAAGCTCACCTTAAACCTTGGATATTCACATCCGGTAGAGATGGAAGATCCGGAGGGTATTGAAACGGCTGTAGACGGAAATAAGATAACAATAAGCGGCATAGACAAACAAAAGGTAGGTCAGTATGCGGCACAGATTAGAGAAAAGCGTCCACCTGAGCCGTATAAAGGTAAGGGAATTAAGTACTCTACTGAGATTATCCGTCGTAAAGCAGGTAAGACAGGTAAGAAATAAGACCATTTTTTAGAAAGGTGAGTAATTAAATATGATTAACAAAAAGTCAAGAAACGATGTACGTTTAAAGAAACATAGAAGAATGCGTTATCGTATAAATGGAACTACCGCTTGTCCAAGACTTTGTGTGTTCAGAAGCAATAAGCATATGTATGCACAAATTATAGATGATACTGTAGGAAAAACTTTGGTTTCTGCTTGTACATTACAGAAGGACTTGAAAGCGGAATTAACAAATACCGATGATGTTGCCGCAGCTACAAAGTTAGGTGAAGTGATAGCAAAGAGAGCTATTGAAAAAGGAATATCAAACGTGGTATTTGACAGAGGCGGATATATTTATCAGGGCAAGGTTAAAGCCTTGGCTGATGCTGCAAGAGAAGCCGGACTTCAGTTTTAGTAGGAGGAAAAAGATAAATGAGACATGAGAGAATAGATGTAAGCTCATTAGAATTACAAGACAAGGTCGTGGCAATTAAGCGTGTAACTAAGGTTGTTAAGGGCGGTAGAAATTTTAGATTCACGGCACTTGTGGTAGTTGGAGATGGCAATGGTCATGTAGGAGCAGGTCTTGGAAAGGCAGCCGAAATACCCGAGGCTATAAGAAAGGGTAAAGAAGATGCCATGAAGAATATGATTTTAGTTCCGCTTGATAAAAACAACAGTATACCGCATGATTTTAGCGGAAAGTTTGACGGAGCAAGCGTAATACTTAAGAGATCTCCTGACGGTACCGGTGTAATTGCCGGAGGTGCTACAAGAACAGTGTGCGAGCTTGCAGGAATTAAAAATATCAGATCAAAGTCACTTGGTTCAAACAATAAGCAAAATGTTGTTTGGGCTACACTTAAAGCTTTAAGAAATGTTAAATCTCCCGAGGAGGTTGCAAGACTGCGCGGCAAGAGTGTGGCTGAGATTTTAGCCTAAGGAGGAATTTTAGATGGCAGAGAAACTTAAAATAACCTTGGTGAAGTCTACAATAGGTGCTATACCGAAGCATAGAGCTACTGTAAAGGCTATGGGACTTAGAAAGCTTCAGTCAAGTGTTGTAAAACCTGATAATGCAGCCGTTCGCGGAATGATACATCAGATACAGCATTTAGTGAAGGTAGAGGAGGTATAATAATGGATTTATCAAATTTACATCCGGCTTTAGGTTCTACTTCTGACAGATTCAGAAAAGGTAGAGGTCATGCCTCCGGTAACGGAAAAACAGCAGGCAAAGGTCATAAGGGGCAAAAGGCAAGAAGCGGTTCACCGAGAATAGGCTTCGAGGGCGGTCAGATGCCTTTATACAGAAGACTCCCTAAGAGAGGCTTCAAGAACTTTAATAAAAAGGAAATTGTTGCCGTTAATATAGAAAAATTGGAATGTTTTGAAAATGATGCCACAGTTACAATAGAAGACCTTATTGTAAACGGAATTATCAAACACAGAAAAGACGGTGTTAAAATTCTCGGCAATGGAGAATTTACCAAAAAACTTAATATTCAAGCTAATTTATTCAGTCAACAGGCTAAGGAGAAAATTGAAGCGTTAGGCGGAAAAGCTGAGGTGATTTAATGTTTGAAACTGTAAAAGGAGCATTTAGAACCAAAGATATAAGAAGCAGGGTGTTTTTTACATTTTTTATGCTTATAGTGGTAAGACTGGGCTCACAAATCCCGATTCCGGGTGTTAACAGAGATTTTTTCTCTCAGTGGTTTGCACATAACAGCGGAGGTTCTTTCAGTTTTCTTAATGCCTTTACCGGCGGATCTTTTGAGCATATGTCTATTTTTGCTCTCAGTATTTCGCCGTACATCACATCTTCAATTATCATACAGCTTTTAACTATCGCTATTCCAAAACTTGAAGAACTGCAAAAAGAAGGTGAAGAAGGCAGAAAGATACTCACCGTTTATACCAGATATACTACGGTGGCACTGTCTATTTTGCAGAGTGCGGGAACCGCTATAGGATTCGGCAGACAGGGATTGATTACCAATTACAATGCGTTCAGTGTGATTCAGATGATTATTATCGCTACTGCAGGCTCTACCGCACTTATGTGGATAGGAGAACAGATTACAGATAAGGGTGTCGGCAACGGTATTTCAATAGTGCTTATTATCAATATACTTTCAAGAATACCGTATGATCTCTATAATCTGAGCAATCAGTTTGTTGCCGGTAAGTCTATAGGTTCAGGTATAGCCGCTATTGTTATTATAGCTGCGGTTATAATCGGAACAACAATTTTGGTAGTTCTGTTAAACGGGGCTCAAAGACAGATTCCGGTGCAATATGCTAAAAAAGTACAGGGTAGAAGACAGATTGGCGGACAGGCTTCAAATATTCCGTTAAAAGTAAACACTGCCGGTGTTATTCCGGTTATCTTTGCTTCATCATTAATGTCATTACCCTTAATTGTACTCGCATTTATGGGAAAGAACTCTAATAATAATTGGGTTATTAATATGCTGAATCAGGGAAATTGGTTTAACCCCAAGCATATCAGTTATAGTGTAGGTGTTATTATTTATATTCTGTTATTGATTTTCTTTGCATATTTTTATACATCATTAACCTTTAACCCTATAGAAGTTGCAGATAATATTAAAAAACAGGGAGGTTTCATACCGGGTATACGTCCCGGAAAACCTACGTCTGAATATTTACAGAAGATTTTGGGTTATATTATTTTTATTGGCGCTGTCGGACTTATAATAGTTGCCATTATCCCTATTTTATGTTCAGGATTATTTGGTGCCCACGTTTCATTCGGCGGTACTTCATTAATAATCATAGTGGGTGTAATTTTAGAAACGAATACACAGATTAAATCGAAGCTGATGGTTAGAAACTACAAAGGTTTTTTGAATAATTAACGGGTGAATTTAGATGAGAATAGTTATGTTGGGAGCTCCGGGTGCCGGAAAGGGTACAGCTGCTTCACAGATGGTTAAGAAGTTTAATATACCGCATATCTCTACGGGAGATATATTTAGAGAGAATATCAAAAATAATACGGAGCTCGGCAAAAAGGCTAAGAGCTACATAGATAAAGGAGCACTCGTACCTGATGAACTGACGGTGGCTCTTGTGGTGGACAGATTATCGAATGATGATTGTAAAAAAGGTTTTATTCTTGACGGGTTTCCTCGAACAATAGTTCAGGCGGAGGCGCTTGATGATACTTTGAAAAAGCTTAATATGAAGCTTGATTATGCTATAGACATTGAAATAGAGGATGCAAAGATTATAGCCAGAATGGCAGGCAGAAGAATGTGCGGCTCTTGTGGAAGTATTTATAATATGTTCAGTATGAAGCCGCAAAAAGACGGTGTCTGTGATAAGTGCGGTTCGGAACTGACAACAAGAGCGGATGATAACGAAGAAACGGTAAAGAACAGACTTGCCGTGTATCACGAAACTACGGAACCTTTAATTGAATACTACAGAAAATTAAATATTTTACACGAATTTGACGGAACCAAAGCTCCTGATGTCGTATTATCCGATATTTATAATGTAGTATCATAATTGAGGTAGACTTATGGCTATAGTTGTAAAGACAAGTAGAGAGATAGATTTAATGCGTGAGTCTTGTCATAAGCTGCATACGGTTTTGTGTGAACTTAAAAGTTTTTTAAAAGCGGGTGTGTCTACACTTGATGTATCCGATAAGGGTGAGGAAGTAATCAGAAAGCTTGGTGGAGTTCCTAATTTTAAAAATTATAACGGATTTCCTGCTGCGGTATGTGTTTCCGTAAATGAAGAGGTAGTACACGGAATTCCAAGTAAAGATAAAATATTACAGGAAGGCGACATAGTCAGCGTGGATTGCGGACTGATTTGGCAGGGTTATCACTCTGATGCCGCAAGAACATTCGGGATAGGTCAAATTTCAGAGAATGATAAAAAGCTTATTATAGAAACAAGGCAGAGTTTTTTTGAGGGAATTAAATATGCTAAGGACGGAGGCAGATTGTACGATATATCTAATGCCATAGATAATTATATATCGAGGTTCGGCTACGGTATAGTACAGGATCTGACAGGACACGGCATAGGACTTAATCTGCACGAGGACCCGGCGGTACCTAATTTCAGACAGAGCAGAAGAGGTCCAAGACTGCAAAAGGGTATGACTCTTGCAATAGAACCGATGATAAATGCCGGTACCTACAAGGTAAAATGGCTAAAAGACGGTTGGACGGTAGTTTCAGCAGATGGCTCAAAATCAGCACATTATGAGAACACAATAGTAGTAACCGAAGGTGAGCCGGAAATTTTGACATTGTTGTCAGATGATAGCGAACCGGATTTTGGAGGTATGTGAATGTCAAAAGCCGATGTTATAGAGATAGAAGGCGTGGTTTCGGAGAAATTACCGAATGCTATGTTCAAGGTTAACCTTGAGAATGGACATGAGGTACTAGCTCACATCAGCGGAAAGCTTAGACAGAATTTTATTAAGATATTGCCCGGAGATAAGGTAACGATGGAACTGTCACCTTATGATTTATCCAAGGGCAGAATTATTTGGAGAGACAAGTAGACTGCTATTAAAAAGTTGGTGGTCGGTTTTGCTTGACTGATTAAATTAATCGTGCTAAAATGTATAGGTTAATTATTTAGTAGACTCAGCAATGATTTTTCAAAGGAGGAAACAAATGAAAGTCAGAGCATCAGTAAAGCCTATTTGCGAAAAGTGCAAGGTTATTAAACGCAAAGGCAGAGTAATGATTATATGTGAAAACCCTAAGCATAAACAGCGTCAGGGTTAAGCTTTATAGAGAAATTAAAGGAGGAAAGCTTAAATGGCTCGTATTGCCGGTATTGATTTGCCAAGAGACAAAAGAGTTGAGATAGGTCTTACATATATTTACGGTATAGGTAAAGCCAGCTCAAACAAAATTCTTGTTAAGGCCGGAGTAAGTCCGGATACCAGATGCAAGGATTTGTTAGATGATGAAGTAAAGAAGATAGCAGAAATCATTGAAGGCGAATATATGGTAGAGGGTGATCTCAGAAGAGAAATCGCTCTTAATATAAAAAGACTTCAGGAAATAGGCTGTTATAGAGGAATTCGTCATAGAAAGAGCCTTCCGGTTCGCGGTCAGAAGACAAAGACCAATGCAAGAACCAGAAAAGGTCCTAAGCGTACAGTGGCAAATAAGAAGAAATAATTATAGTTTATAGAAAGTAGGTTAGTTGAAGATGGCACAAAAGGTTGCAAAAAAAACAACAAGGAAACGTGTTAGAAGAAACGTTGAACGTGGTCAGGCACACATACAGGCATCTTTTAACAATACAATTGTTACCCTAACAGATGAGCAGGGTAACGCATTGTCTTGGGCAAGTGCAGGTGGACTTGGCTTTAAAGGTTCAAGGAAATCTACTCCTTATGCCGCACAGATGGCTGCAGAAGCTGCTGCAAACAAAGTAGCACCATATGGGCTTAAGTCAGTAGATGTTATGGTTAAAGGTCCCGGTTCGGGAAGAGAGGCTGCTATCAGAGCATTGCAGGCTTGTGGCATAAATGTTACCAGTATACGAGATGTTACACCTGTTCCACACAATGGTTGTCGTCCGCCGAAACGCAGAAGAGTGTAGTTGCATTTTAATTAAGGTAGATTATTAGGAGGAAATATTAAATGGCAGTTAATAGGACACCGGTTCTTAAAAGATGCAGATCACTTGATTTAGAGCCTGCTGTTTTGGGAATCAACAAATCATCAAAAAGAAAATTAACCAGAGCTAACAGAAAAATTAGCGATTACGGTTTACAGCTTAGAGAAAAACAGAAAGCTAAGTTTATATACGGAGTTTTAGAAAAACCGTTCCGTAATTATTATAAAAAGGCGGAACGTATGTCAGGATTGTCCGGTGAAAATCTGATGATATTATTAGAGAGCCGTTTGGACAATGTGGTATTCAGATTGGGCTTTGCAAGAACCAGAAAAGAAGCCAGACAGATAGTAGGACATAAAAATATTACAGTAAACGGAAAGGTAATAAGCATACCTTCATACAGGGTAAAGGCCGGTGATGTTGTAGCCATAAGAGATACAAAGACGGCTTATACCAGATATAAATTAATATTGGAAGCAACCGGCGGAAGACTTGTTCCTGAATGGTTAGAATGTGATGCTGAAAACTTAAAGGGAACGGTTAAGAATCTTCCTACCAGAGCGGAAATTGATGTTCCGGTACAAGAAATGCTTATAGTCGAGCTGTATTCTAAGTAATTGCCTGTTTTCTTGAATATAAAGGGGGGCTTTGTTTGTTTGATTTTAGTAAACCTAAAATAGAAATAGCCGAAATGTCTGAGGACAAAAAGTTCGGAAGATTTATTGTAGAGCCACTTGAGAGAGGATACGGTACTACATTGGGTAATTCTCTTCGCCGTATTATGTTGTCTTCATTACCCGGCTGTGCGGTCAGCCGTTTAAAGATAGATGGAATTCAACACGAATTCAGTTCGATTCCCGGAGTAAAAGAAGATGTTACCGAAATTATTCTGAATATAAAAGAGTTGGTCATAAAAAATAACGGTTCATCTAATGATCCTAAGGTAGCTTATTTGGAATACAAGGGTAGCGGTGTGGTTACTGCTGCCGATATAAAGCTTGATTCGGATCTTGAGATAGTTAATAAAGATTTAGTAATAGCAAATCTTAGCGGATACAAGGATAAGGACAAAGAATTTATTCCTTCTTTGAATATGGAGCTTACTATTACTATGGGTAGAGGATATATCAGCTCTGAAAAAAATAAGTCTGAGGATATGCCTATCGGAGTTATAGCGGTGGATTCACTGTATTCTCCTGTAGAACGTGTAAATCTGCTTGTAGAGGATACACGTGTAGGTCAGATTACGGACTATGACAGGCTGATACTTGATGTCTATACCAATGGAGCATTAGCACCTGATGAAACAGTGAGCCTTGCTGCAAAGGTAATGAGCGAGCACTTGAATTTATTTATAAATCTATCTGAAAGTGCTAAGCAGGCAGAGGTAATGATAGAAAAAGAAGAGGACGAAAAAAGCAAGATTTTGGAGATGAGTATAGATGAGCTTGAATTATCTGTGCGTTCTTATAATTGCTTAAAAAGAGCAGGTATTAATACAGTAGCGGAGCTTACGGATAAGACTGCGGAGGATATGATTAGAGTCAGAAATCTCGGTAGAAAGTCTTTGGAAGAGGTTTTGGATAAGCTTACTGAACTTGGTCTTAGTCTTGACACAAAAGAACAATAATATTATTTTGAATATTCGATAAGACCGAAGAGCACGAATATTCGTTTTTAGGAGGATAGATAAATGGCACACAGAAAACTTGGCAAAAGTATGAGCATCAGAAAGGCGTTGCTTCGTAATCAGACTACCGCTTTATTACAATATGGCAAGATAGTTACTACACAGGCACGTGCTAAAGAAATCAGAAGAATGGTGGAGCCACTTATTGCTTTGGCTGTTAAAGAAAGAGATAATTTTGATATGGTTAAGGTGGTAGCAAAAGTAGCTAAAAAAGATGCTGACGGCAAGAGAGTAAAGGAAGTCGTGGACGGAAAAAAAAGAACTGTCTATGAAGATGTCGAGAAGGAAATAAAGAAAGACAGACCTTCTAAGCTTAACGCAAGAAGAAAGATTATGAGCGTTTTATATATGCCGACAGTTGTTGCTGACAGAAAAAAGGATAGCAAGAAGCTTGATTTGTCTGAAAAATTATTTAATGAAATAGCCCCGAAGTATGCTTCAAGGAACGGCGGTTATACAAGAATAGTTAAGATTGGACAAAGACGTGGCGACGGTGCTTTGGAGGTTCTTTTAGAGCTGGTATAAATTAAGATTTTTAGGTGGAAGTTGAGTTTTTAAGCTTCTGCCTATTTTTTAAAATTGAGATTTTATTTAGAGGTAAAGATTTGAAAGAATTTATTAAAGAATTTAAAGAATTTGCACTTAAGGGCAGTGTTTTAGATATGGCGGTCGGAGTAATTATTGCCGGAGCATTCGGTGCAATTGTAAAATCACTTGTAAATGATGTATTGATGCCTATTATCGGCATAATTACAGGTGGAAATGATATAGCCGGATTTGTAGTAACAGTGGGTAGTGCTACACTTGGAGTGGGAGCTTTTTTATCGGCAGTAATTAATTTTTTGCTTATTGCAATAATGCTGTTTATAATTATTAAGATTGCAAATATTTCTCTGAAAGCATTTAATAAACAAAAGGAAGATAAAAAACCTGTTGAGCCGGTGTTTACAGAGCTTGATTATTTAAAAGAGATTAGAGATTTATTGAAAGAAAATTCTGAAAAATAACAGTTTATTTATATTTTATTTGAAGCTGAGGAGTTATCGTTGTGAAACTCCTTTTTTAGTGTTATAATATTAGGCATCTTATCTTTAGGAGCTTATTTTAAATGTTTAGTGTAAAATCCGGTACAATGAATATGACTGAGGGTAACTATAAAAAGCAAATTTTAATATTTGCTCTTCCTTTAATGCTCAGTCATCTTTTTCAACAATTATATAATGCGGCAGACTCTATTATAGTAGGTAATTTTTTAGGTAAAGAGGCTCTGGCGGCAGTCAGTTCTTCCGGAAATCTTATTTGGATGATGTCAAGCTTTTTGATAGGGCTTTCATCAGGTGCAGGAGTTGTGATATCAAGATATTTCGGGGCAAAAGATAATAAGAATTTAGGTTTTGCAATACATACCACAGTTTTTTCAGGTTTAATTATGGGAATAATACTCACTGTTGTAGGGGTTGTATTTTCTCCTCATATTGTGGTGGCTATGGGAACGGATACATCTGTTATTCCGGAATCCGTTAAGTATTTCAGAGTTTTCTTTGCCGGAGGTATTTTTATTTCACTTTATAATACCTGTAACGGTATATTAAATGCTTTAGGAGATAGTAAAAGACCGCTTTATTATCTTATTATTTCATCTGCACTTAATATATTAATGGATATTATTTTTGTAGGAGTTTTTCATTTAGGTGTAGACTGGGCGGCATTTGCTACTGTAATAGCCAACGCTTTCAGTGTGTTTTTATGTCTAAAGCATCTTATGAAAAAAGGAACGGTTTATCAGATTTTTTTATCAAAAATCAGATTTCATAGAAATATTTTAAGACAGATATTAAGCTATGGAGTTCCGACAGGAGTACAGAATTCCGTGATAGGTCTTGCAAATGTGATTGTTCAGAGCAATATAAACAGCTTCGGGGCGGATACTATGGCGGGTTACGGTGTGTTCTCCAAAGTCGAGGGATTTGCCTTTCTTCCTATAACCTGTTTTGCAATGGCATTAGCCACATATGTCGGACAAAATCTTGGAGCGAAAAAGGTTGAAAGGGCGAAAAAGGGTGCAAGATTCGGGATAATATTATCACTTGTATTATCTGAAGCTATAGGAGTTTTATTTTTATTTTTTGCAGATGAGATGGTGGGTCTTTTTACTAAAGATGCAGATGTTATAAGATACGGTGTTATGCAGGCTCATATCGTATGCCTTTTCTTTTTCGGACTTGCTTTTTCACATCTTGTAGCAGGGGTGTGCAGAGGTGCGGGAAAGGCTATAGTTCCTATGTTTGTAATGCTGTTTATCTGGTGCTTTGTCAGAATAACATATATAACTGTAGTAATGCGTATAAAACACGACATAGTCCTTGTTTACTGGGCTTATCCGTTAACGTGGTGCATAAGTTCCGTGATTTATTTATTGTATTACATTAAATCGGATTTATGGAGAGAAAGACGAAGGCTATCTTGAATTATGGGTTTTTAGGTTGTTTTTTTGTTTTGTTTTCGTATTTCTTTCCCAGAAAACTCCGTCTGTATATCCTTGTATGGTAAAATCTGAATCAG
>CAUUFM010000021.1:0-11709 GCA_963544505.1 uncultured Lachnospiraceae bacterium
TTTTTTAGAACTAAATTAAGTATTTCTGCAAGCTCCTTAACGTGTACCTTAGGAGTATCTAAATTCATTTTTCACCTATTCTTTGAATATTAAATTAAAGGCTTTGCAAACCGAATAAACAGTACAAAGCCTTTTTATAACTATTGCTCAATAAAGTACGATATTTTATCTATATCCCTATGCGTCCGAAACTCTATCTCAGATACCGTTTTTATGCAAGGCGGAATACATTAAAATACCTGCCGCCACCGCAACATTTAATGAGTCCATTTCATTTCTCATAGGAATGAAAACCGTATCATCACAAGAATTAATCACATCTTCTGACAGTCCGTTCCCCTCATTACCGACTATTATAGCGGTATTTTCTTTATAAGTAAAGCAGTTATAAGAATGCCTTGCATTAACAGCTGCGGCAATACAGGAAAAGCCCTTATCTTTAAGCTCCTCTATAGCGGATAAAAGGTCGGATACACATAAAATCGGCAATCTGTAAATACCTGACATCGAGGCACTTACACATTTGGGATTATAAACATCTACACAGCCCTTGTCCGCTATCAAAGCATCAAAACCTGCCGCCATAGCCGTTCTTATAATGGTTCCCATATTGCCGGGATCCTGAACGTGTTCACATATTATAATCCTTTTTGTATTCTTTGTATCAAAAAACCGCTCTCTGTCATAGGTTTTTTTATTTATCACAGCCGCAACACCTTGCGGAGTTTCCGTTCTGACAGTCTTTTTGAACACCTCATTTTTAAGTACATAAATCGGAATATCATAAAATCCTTTAAGGCTCTCAACCTCAGCGGTTGAAAAAGCTTCCGACACATATATCTCTTTTATATCGGTCTTATCGGCTTCTCTTAAAAGCTTCTTACCCTCTATTACATAAACATTGTCATTTTGCCTGTGTTTAGAGGATTCATAATATTTTTTGAGTAATTTTACTCTTCTATTATTAAATGACAGTTCTTCCATAGGCTCTTATAAAACTGTTATAATCAGATGGACAGTGACCTTGTAATATCCAGCATATATTTCGGCAAATCTTTTTTCATAGATAAAGCCTCTTCTATGTCTATATCCAGATAATCACCGTTCCTATAAGCCACTACCCTGTTACTCTTTCCCGCTACCAGCAAATCCACCGCCATACAGCCCATTATTGATGCCTGCACCCTGTCTTTACAGGTGGGACTTCCTCCACGCTGCATATAGCCCAAAATGGTGGCTCTTGTTTCTATTCCCGTAGCCGCCTCAATTCTCTTTGCCATACCGTCACTGTTGCCTATTCCCTCGGCATTTATTATAAGATGATGCCTTTTTCCGCGTTCTTTATTGGCTTTAATATGTGAAATTATCTTTGATTCATTATAATCATAAATTTCCGGCAATAATATGTCCTCAGCTCCGTTTGCAATTCCGCACCAAAGAGCTATATATCCGGCAGAGCGTCCCATTACCTCAATAATAGAACAACGCTCGTGTGAGGTGGAGGTATCTCTTATTTTATCAATAGCCGACATTGCGGTATTGACGGCGGTGTCAAAACCTATGGTATAATCTGTACAAGCCACGTCCATATCTATAGTTCCCGGTATCGCTATCGTTGCAACGCCGTTTCCGGCAAGCTTTTGCGCTCCGGCAAATGAGCCGTCGCCCCCTATTACGACTATTCCGTCTATTCCTTCATTTTTACAAATTTCCGCGGCTTTTTTCTGACCTTCTTCAGTCATATAATCCATACTTCTTGCCGTATATAATATTGTACCGCCCTTTCCTATTGTATCGGATACACTTGATACCGTCATATCAATAAAGTCCTTTTCAAGCAATCCCTGATATCCTCTTCTTATGCCTATCATAGTCTTTCCACGACTTATTGCCCTTCTTACCACAGCTCTTATAGCCGCATTCATTCCGGGTGAATCGCCGCCGCTTGTGAGTACTCCTATTGTGTTAATGTCGTCCACGATATTACCTCCTATTTATCATACTTATATTTAGCTATTCTACAACCTTTTTGAAAAAATCGCAAGGAAAATAAATCACTTTTTTACCTCATAAACTTTCTTATAATAAGTTTCAATATCGGAATCTTCAAAACAGCTGTGCAGCCTATCTGATAAAACATCTGAACCGGCATTGAATGTGCGACTTAAAATTTTCATTTTTCGCTCATCGTCTATAAAGGCAATCAGCTCATCTGCTCCATCTATGCTCATCTTTACTATTTCATCAAGTATTTTTTGCTTCTCAAAATATTTATTCATATTATCAAATCTTAAAAAAACTCTCTTAGGAACTTCATTTAATAACATAACGGAGCTGACTATTATCTTCGCTCTGTTTTCATTACCTATGGATACCTTGCCTAAAATCAAGACCTTTTCATTATCATATATCAAATTATAAAACTTTTCAAATATATCGGAAAAAATAATCAGCTCCACCTCACCCGACATATCCTCCAATGTGGCAAATGCCATATTCCTGCCGTTCTTATCTATATGAGGCTTGGTGTTTTTTATTATTCCTCCGACCACCACCGTTTGACGATCCTTTAATACCGTTTCATTATCCTCATCATCTTCATTAATAGAAAAATCCATAGCAATATTGGTGGCATTTTTCTTTATGGCATCACTATACTCGTCTATAGGGTGTCCTGATATGAATAATCCGAGCACCTCTTTTTCAAACTTAAGCATCATATCAATATCAAATTCATCAGCAATCTTAAGTCTTCCCTCAGTACTTATTATCTCATCTTTTTTTTCAAGCAGGTCGAAAATACTTCCCTGTCCGCTGATTAAATCGGAATTGTTAATATCAGCCTCCGCCATAAGCTCCTTAAACCCTAAAATCATACTTCTCCTGTTTACCTCAAGCTTGTCAAATGCCCCCGCCTTAATAAGATTTTCTACAGCACCTTTACTTATTGAATTTTTTTTATTCCTTAAAATAAAATCATAAAGACTCTTATATTCTCCTCTTAAGGTTCTCTCATTCTCTATACGATTTGCCGCAATACTTCCGACACCTTTTATAGAATCCAAGGCATACACGATAGAATCGTTATTTACCATAAAACCGCAACCGGAAATATTTATATCAGGAGGAATTACCTTAATATTCATCTCTCTACAGGTATATAGGTATCTTGTGAGTTTTCCCGGATCATTAATAACCGTTGATAATTTGGCAGCCATAAATTCAGTCTTATAGTAATACTTTAAAAATGCACTTCTATATGCAAGCAGTGCATATGCCACGGAATGTGACTTGTTAAAAGCATAATTTGCAAATTCCATTATCTCATCAAAGATTATATTTGCGGTTTTTTCATCTATTCCGTTTTTTATACAGCCGTTTATACCCTCATTTTCATCTCCGTAAACAAAGGTATGACGCTCTTTATTCATCACGTCCACCTTTTTCTTGGACATAGCTCTACGCAAAATATCGCTCTTTCCGAGAGAATACCCTGCCAGTGTTTGAGCTATCTGCATTACCTGCTCCTGATAAACGATACAGCCGTAAGTCGATTTTAATATCTCCTCCAATTCTTTACAATGATAAGTAATCATTTCATTATTATTCTTAGCCGCACAGTATTTGGGTATAAAATCCATAGGGCCCGGTCTGAACAAAGAAATTCCTGCAACAATATCTTCAAAGCACGTAGGCTTTAATTTTTGCATAAAGTCCCTCATACCCTTGCTTTCCAGCTGAAATATGCCGTCTGTAGAGCCGCTTGCAATCATTTTGTATACATTTTCATCATTAAAATCGATTTTTTCGATATCTATTTCCGCCATCTTCCCGGTATTATGAATGACAGAAAGTGCTTTAAGCCCCAAAAAATCCATTTTAAGTAAACCCAACTCCTCTAATGTGGTCATAGTAAATTGTGTTACTATGCTTGAATCTGCGGCTCTTGCTAACGGAATAAGTTCATCTGCACTCTCTTTGCAAATAACCACTCCGGCAGCGTGAATTGAAGTGTGCCTATGCAAACCCTCCACTTTTTTCGCCATTTCAATTACATCAGCTACGGCAGGTTCACTCTCTGCTAAAAAAGACAACTCGTTATTTATTTTCACCGCTTTTTCAATAGTAATATTTTTTTCCTGCGGAACCATCTTTGAAATACGATCAGTTTGAGCTTCGGAAAAATTCATCACTCTTGCAACATCTCTAATAGCCTGTCTTGGTGCCAATGTCCCGAAAGTAATTATCTGTACCACCCTGTCTGAGCCATATTTTCCTATTACATATTCAATAAGCTGTCTTCTTCCGTAGTCGCAGATATCTATATCTATATCAGGCATAGATACCCTATAGGGATTTAAAAACCGCTCAAACATCAGATTATATTTTATCGGATCAATATCTGTAATCTGAAGACAATAGGACACGATAGAACCCGCCGCACTTCCTCTTGAGCCTATGCTTATATCGTTATTCTTGGCATATTTTATAAAATCCCGGACTATCAGAAAATAATCCACAAAACCCATATTTTTAATGGTTTTAAGCTCAAAATCAAGTCTTTCTTTAATAAGCGGTGTTATCTCTTTATACCTTTGTTTTAAGCCGTCTTTACATAGCTCTTTCAGATACTCAAATGAATCAATACCCTCCTTAAGCGGAAATTTCGGCAGCTTTCTTTCGTGAAATTTTATCTCTACATTACATCTGTCCGCTATCTTCTGCGTGTTTTCTACAGCCGCTTTTGCATAAGGAAAAAGTGAGAGCATTTCTTCTTCACTGCGTACATAATATTCCCCCTCTTTATACTTTTCCCTGTTCTCATCATTAAGCCTTTGCTTGTTTTTTACACAAAGCAGTACTTCCTGAACCTTATAGTCCTCTTTTTCTATGTAGTAAACATTGTTGGTAACCACAAGCTCTATGCCCGTTTCTTTTGAAAGTGCCATCATATACTGATTTATTTTCTGCTCCTGCGGCAAGGAATGATTTTGCATTTCAAGAAAGAAAGAATTTTTACCGAAAATATTTGCATATTCAAGGACTGCTTTTTTTGCAAGCTCGTAATTATTTCTAAGTAAAAATTGTTCTATTTCACCGTTTATACCTGATGATAAGGCTATTATACCCCTGCTGTGTTTTTTTAATATTTCCTTATCAACTATAGGCTTATCGTTATAACCGTTTATAAAGCCGCTTGAAACTATCCTGATAAGGTTGGTATAACCCTCATTATTTTCCGCCAATAATACCAAAGTGCTTTCTTTGTCGGATTTTTCATTACGGCTATCGTTAATCCCTAAAAAAATTTCACAACCAAGTATCGCCTTTATGTCATTCTCTCTTGCCTCTTTATAAAAATCTATAACACCGTACATAACACCGCTGTCGGTTATTGCGGCACTGTTCATACCCAAGCTCTTTATTTTTTTAATATATTCTTTTATCCTGCCCGCTCCGCTAAGAAGCGAGTACTCCGTGTGTGCGTGAAGGTGGACGAATGACATAAAGATCCTTTCTTAAAATAAAATAACGCTATTTTGCTCTCTTGTTTTTTTCGTAAATGATCCTAAGCCCCTTAAGTGTGAGATCGGAATCATACACGTCAATGCAATCTGTTCCGTCAAAAATGATTTTTCCGAGCCCTCCGGTTGCTATTACCTTTATATCATCATTTTTAAGCTCCTCTTTCATCTTCTTTACTATGTATTCCACCTGTCCGATATAACCGTAGACAAGCCCCGCCTGCATACTGGAAACGGTGTTGCGTGCAAGTATGCTCGGCGGTTTTAATATCTCTATCTTGGGCAGTTTGGCTGCGTCCTGCCATAGAGCCCTTGCACTTATTTCTATACCCGGAGATGTAAGCCCCACTCCAAAATTGGCATCTTTTGTAATATAATCGTAGGTTGTGGCTGTTCCGAAATCAATTACAATTGCAGGACCTCCATAAATACTGTATGCCGCCGCAAGATCAACTATTCTGTCAGAGCCCACCTCTTTGGGATTATCTGAAATTATCTTGATTCCGGTCTTTATTCCCGCCTCCACTATAAGCGGTGAAATATTAAAATATTTAATAAAACTGTTTATTAAAGAATACATAATATCAGGCACAACGGAGCTTATTATTACATCATCTATTAAATGCTCATCAATTCCGGTATCCCTTAAAATACTCAAAAATAACATTCCGTATTCATCGGAAGTCCTCTGCCTTTGTGATACCAGCCTGAAAGTAGTCTTTAAATTATCCTTTTCAAATACCCCGCAGGTAATATGAGTATTACCTACATCAGTTACAAGTAACATTATTCTCTCTCCTTTATTTTATCTTTAAATATCAAATAGGTATAAATTTTTTCAAGCATCTCCTTATTTTCGTTTCTGATTCTGTTAATTAAAAGACCCGATTCTATCTCATCATAATATATATCACTATCTAAAATATTTGTCTTGAAAACAAGCTCATTATTATTCAATTCAAGGCTTACAGTACCGCCTACCCTCTCCACAAAGGATATTAAAATATATTTTATTCTATCCTTTATTTCCTTCGGAAATACTGAATATTCCTGATTAAAATAATATTTTTTATTATACTTGTCGGCACAAGCCAGCACAATATCAGTATCCATAAACTCCTTTAATATTCACCTCCCCCGAAACTATTTTATTAATCATATCCTTATCTTTTACAAGCAGCTCTCCCGTTTTATTTATTCCAAGACACAGTCCTGATTTTTCGATATTATTCTGTGTATAATATAAAATTTTGTCCTTGTTCATAAGATAACTGTTATACTCTTCAAAAAACATATCAAAGCTGCTTTTATTTAAAAAATCATCAAAAATCCTGCCTAAATTATCTTCTATCCTTTTCTGAACCTCTTCTTTTGACAACGATAGATTCATTATCTGATTTATAGCTCCCGCATACGGAAGATTCGCCCTTTTTATATCATCAATGCTCCAGGACACATTGATTCCGGTTCCTACTATCACATAATAATTTTCACCTCTTTGCACAAGCTCGGTTAAAATGCCCACTATCTTTTTTCCGTTTAATAATATATCATTAGGCCATTTTATTTCAAGCTTAAAAGTCTTATCTTGCCCATTACCCAAGATTTCATTTAAGGCTCTTATAATTCCAAGTGCCGTAACCAGAGTTATTGCCGGCAAATGTTTCGCAGAAATGCCGATTTTATACACATAAGAACAGTAAATATTGCCGTCACTTAAGCTCACCCAAGTATGCTCTCCCCTGCCTCTGCCTGAAGTCTGTGTATCCGCAATTATTAAGGTCGGCTCCACATCTTCTTTTTCAATAAGTCTTTTAGCATAGTCGTTTGTCGAGTCGATGCTTTCAAAAAATTTCCTCTTAAATTTCATTTAATTATCCTTTGTTTTTATTTTTCCGCCTTTCCGATAAAATAGATGCTTAAAAGTCCTCCTAAAAAGGCAATTATCCCGAATATCAACGCCCCCTGTTCAATGCTTTGCGGTAATAAAGTCTTAACAGAGCCTATCATAAACCCGAACACTACAAGATACGTACCGTCCTTATGGCTCTCAAAAAGCCTGTTAAGCAGTTTTGCGGTTAAAAATATTCCAAGCAATGTACCGATAAACAGGGGCAAAAGTTCTAAAAACTTAAGATTTTTTATCGCGGATAATACAGTATCATATAGACCGAGCATAAGCAACATATGAGATGTGCTTATTCCGGGTAAAACCAAAGCTACGGCTATTATTAAACCAGCCGATAACTGAAGCAAAATATAATTTATGCTCATCTCATTACTGATTTTAAAAATGCCGGTAGGTAAAAGCCCTATTAGAAACACCGATAAAACACCTAATAATATGAAGAAGAAAAACTTAATATTAAGGCTTGTCTTACCTATCCTTATATTCTTAAATATTATCGGAACTCCTCCAAGTACAGCTCCTAAAAAAAAGCAGCTCATAATAAAAGGATAGCGATTTAAAAGACTTGACATAAGCCTTGCAAATAAAACAATGCCGATCATTCCGCCTATTGAAGCCTTTATTAAATAAAATATATTTTTCTTAGGCTCTTTAAAACAATTACTCACGGAGGATATCAGCTTATCATAAATACCCAGTATCATAGCCATACTGCCGCCGCTTACTCCGGGAACGCTCATAGTTGCCCCGATTACCGCTCCCTTAAATATAGTTACTATGTCTTCCTTGTAATTCATCAGAATCTCTCCCGTCTTATACTGACCGCATTTTGCCGCAAATTTTATTTATAAACATAAGCCGTACTCCTCCCACCCTTTACTTTCTTTATAATCCCCTCTTCAAGCAGACTGTTCAAGGTATGCTCAACCGTAGAATTGCTTATATCGGGGCAAAGGTTAAGAATATCTTTTTTTGTAATCTGGGCAGCACTGTTTTTAATAACCATTCTCACCTTTTCAGGCTTAGAAAGACTTTTATCGCCTGACAGTTTAATTAAAACTAAAAATCTCTTATATGCAATATTTAATATTTTAAAAACAAAGCATAAAAATTCATAATAATTTTTATAATCTTCTTTTTCAAAATCCCTGTTTAATATGTCTGTGAATTCATCAAGATTATCATTTAAAATACTCTCAAGACTGATGTATTTTCCGATAGTATATCCGCTCTTACAAAGCAGTATAATAAAAATCGAAATCGCAAGCGGAAGCGTCGCCTTGTCATAGAAGTTCCCTTTTATAAAATCAAATATATAAACAGTAATAAGAATAAGGCTGTCAAACTCGCCTATCGCCATCTCTCTGTTAAACTCAAGGCAGATTGCCGAAAGCTCATATGATATCCTGTCAGGTAAATTACTCTCTGAAATAAGGCTATTTAAAATAGAACAGCCTTTAGAGAAATTATCTTTATAAAAAATCTGTTCATATTCAAGGAGTTCAAAGCACAGCCTGTCAATAAATTTCGTATTTATAAGAATCTTGTCATAATTATTCGTCGCCACTCCCAAAATATCACGATATCCGCAAGCAAACACCTCTTTTTTACTTAAAGGATTTTTCCTTGATAATAACAATTCTTCGATACTTTTAACCGCTATAAAACTTCCGAAAATATTGTTCATAGCCTCAATGCTCTGTATTTTGGCTGTTAATTCAAAGCTTTTTAAATTTTTTGAAAAATTATCCTCATAGGCTCTATGTTCTCCCTTATACTCGTGCAAAATAGACAGCATATTATAAACATCGCTTTTCATAAGAGCCTTTGCTTTTTTTTCATAATTTATAATACGCATATCTATCCTTTCTACAAATTATTTATCTTTCATAATAATATATTATTTGTCAAGATAATGAATATTAAAATGCACCTTATCTTCTCTATCAATCTCAAGGGTGGCAAAACTCGGTTTCTTATTTCTGCCTCGAGGGTAGGCAAGACTTCCTGAATTTACAAGCCATATCCCCTGTATCTGCTCTATTAAAGGAACGTGAGTATGCCCGAAAAAAGCCATATCACAGCCAAGCTTTAAAGCCCTGTCAAGTATTTGAGCATTTGAAAAATAAACATTCATAGTATGCCCGTGTGTAGCCAAAATTTTATGATTCCCGAATTTTATAATCTCCTCGCTTGGCAAATCGGACATATAATCATTGTTTCCACGCACTATATAAACCCTGTTATCAAATATACTGCGCAGATAATCCTCATCACCGCAAATATCACCTGTATGAATAAGTAAATCGGCTTTACTGTACATTCTCACAACCTTTTGTATCTGATGATACATTCCGTGAGAATCGCTCATAATGATAGCTTTCATCTTTACCTGTTATCCTTAAATTCCTTTAATAAAGACAGTTTTTTTAATGCCTTTGCCCTATGACTTATCTTATTTTTTAAATCTTCACTTAGTTGAGCGGAGGTCATATCATATTCCCTTAGATAAAATATGGGGTCATAGCCGAAGCCGTTTTCTCCCGATATTTTATCGGAAATTTCTCCCTCCCATTCAGCCCTTACTATCCTTTCGGTAAAATTATCAAAAATCACGGCAAGAACACAGACAAATCTTGCAGATCTGTTGTCACTGTCTGTGGCATTTAATCTTTCTATCAGATTGTTGTTTTTTATCTCATAGTCCGTAGTTTCTCCCATATACCTTGCGGATAACAGCCCCGGTTCGTTGTCCAAGGCTTCTATTTCAAGCCCCGAATCATCGGCAATTACGATATAGTCCTTTACCTTATCATAGACATATCTTGCTTTAAGCATAGCATTATGCTCATAACATAAGCCGTCCTCATCAACATCTAACTTCACTCCTATATCCTTTAATGAATAGATTTCAAAACTGTTCTTATCAAAACATTCATCAAAAATCTTCCTTAATTCCTTTATTTTTCCCTCATTATTAGTAGCAAATACTATTTTTTTCAAATTTGCACCTTTACCTTTCTTGGCGGTCTTGCACCCAAATACATATAATAATAGCTTTTAATCATACCGTTATATATTTTTCTGTTCTTATCAGCATTCCCTAAAAACTTTTGCGCATCTTCAAATGATGTTATTATATAATAACTAAAATCTTTTAATTCTGCAAACTTTATTTTTATTTCTTTATAAAGCTCTATTACCTCGTCTTTTTCTAAAAGCCTCTCTCCATATGGAGGATTTGTAATTATGACACCGTATCTCTTATTGGAGCTTAAAGCACTCAACGGACGTCTTTGCAAATGTATCATATGCTGAACCCCTGCCGTTTCGGCATTTTTAGTGGCGGCTGAAATCGCATCGGCATCTATATCAAAACCCTGTATATCCGTTTTTATATCTCTTATACAATTATCCTGCGCCTCACTTTTTGCATCTTTTAAATCCTTTTTGCTCACAATATTATCCCAATCACAGAAAGCAAAATCTCTATTCATTCCGGGTGCAATATTTGCCGCCATCATAGCCGCCTCTATAGGAAAGGTTCCGCTGCCGCAAAACGGATCTATTAAAAGCCTGTCCTTATTCCAGACGGATAAAGAAATTAAAGCGGCGGCTAAGGTTTCACTTATCGGGGCTTTAGCTCCTAATTTCCTATATCCTCTTTTATGCAATGACACTCCCGATGTATCAAGATAAAGGTTTACCTTATCTTTCATCAGGCTCACCCTTAACGGATAGTTTGCACCGCTTTCAGGAAAATGTGTAGCCGGGTACTTCAGCTTAAGCTTATCTACAATCGCCTTTTTTATGATTCTTTGTATATCTGAGGGGCTGAACAGCTTACTGTTTACGGTGGCGACCTTAACCACATTAAATTTTGCATCAAAAGGCAAATATCTGTCCCATTCCACCTTTTTTACATTTTCAAACAGTTCATCATAAGATTCAGCGATAAACTCGGCAACATTTATCAAAACCCTCTCCGCAGTTCTAAGAAATACGTTGGCATAGGCTATCCCCTGCGAATCCGCCTCAAAGCTTACCCGCCCGTTGTCCACACTTGTAATCTCATAACCTAAATTTATAATCTCTCTTTTTAATACAGCCTCAATCCCGAAATGGCAGGTTGCCGTTAAAATATATCTGTCTTTTTTCATAATTTCCTCTTTTCTTAAGCTTTTTGTAAAAAGTGTAAAATATATGCAATAATTTTAAAGTTTTTTATTGAATTTGTATGATTTTTACTACTTGATTTTTTTTAGCTGTTGTACT
>CAUUFM010000022.1:0-11526 GCA_963544505.1 uncultured Lachnospiraceae bacterium
AGCTCCTGATGCGGATGCTTTCTGCCTCCCTGCGGAGGTACGGAAGCTATTGTTCCCTCTAATATTTTTAGTAGAGCCTGTTGCACACCTTCTCCCGACACATCTCTTGTAATAGAGGGATTTTCACTTTTTCTGGTAATCTTATCTATCTCATCTATATAAATAATTCCAAGCTGTGCTCTATCTATATCATAATCGGCGGCTTGAATGAGTTTAAGCAGAATATTTTCCACGTCCTCTCCCACATATCCCGCCTCTGTAAGAGACGTGGCATCGGCTATTGCAAACGGTACATTTAAAAGTTTGGCAAGTGTCCTTGCCAATAGAGTCTTTCCTGTACCTGTGGGTCCAAGCATCAGTATATTGCTTTTTTGCAGCTCCACATTTAAATGTTCTCCGGCTATTATCCTCTTATAATGATTATAAACAGCCACCGACAAGACCTTTTTGGCTCTTTCCTGTCCTATTACATAATCATCAAGCTTTGCTTTCAGCTCTTTGGGCTTCAATAAACGAAGCACATCATCTTCGGGAACATCGTTTTCATCAATCTCATTATAGAGATGCTCACTTATCATCTCAGAACATATATCCACACATTCATCACAAATATAAGATCCGTTAGGACTTGATATAAGCCTTTTTACCTCTGATGCACTCTTTCCGCAAAAAGAACATTTTAAATGATTTTCTTTCTTATTTTCTTTTTTATTCTTTGTTTTATCTTTATCGTTAGCCAAAGCAATTATTCTCCTTGTACCTTTGCCCTGTGAGTAATAACCTCGTCAATCAATCCGTACTCTTTTGCTTCAAGAGCTGACATATAGTTATCTCTTTCAGTATCTATTGCTACTTTTTCTATGCTTTGACCGGTGTTGGCTGCCAAAATCTCATTTAACTTATTCTTTGTCTTAATGATATTATCAGCCACTATTCTAATATCCGTAGCCTGTCCCCTTGCTCCGCCCGATGGCTGATGTATCATTATTTCAGCATTGGGAAGAGCAAGTCTCTTTCCCTTTGTGCCTCCTGATAAGAGTAATGCTCCCATCGAAGCGGCAAGCCCCACACAGATAGTGGATACATCACATTTGATGTATTGCATCGTATCATAAATAGCCATTCCTGCGGTTACCATTCCACCCGGAGAATTGATATATAACTGTATATCCTTATCAGGATCCTCACTTTCAAGGAACAGCAGCTGTGCCACCACAAGACCTGCCGTCACCTCATTCACCTCTTCTCCAAGAAAAATAATTCTCTCTTTTAAAAGTCTTGAATATATATCAAAGGCTCTTTCTCCCCTGTTTGTTTCCTCAATAACTGTAGGTACCAAACTGTTAAAATAATTCAATTCTTATTCCTCCGTAATTATTTTGCCTTTTCTTCTTTTTTTTCTTCTTTAGGCTCAATTAATTCAGCCCCGTCCGTAATCATCTGTACAGCCTTACTTAAAGCTATTTCCTGCTTTAAGGTTTCACCGCTTCCGGCATTCATAACCTCTCTTACCTGTTCAAGCTCAAGAGTATACTGCTTTGCCATCTCCTCTATTCTTTTTTCTATCTCTTCCTGTGTCACGGTATAGTTTTCAGCCTTGCTTATGGCTTCAAGTACAAGGCTTATCTTACATCTTTTTTCAGCCTCTTCTTTCATTATATTACGCATATTCTCAATACTCATACCGGTGATTTCCATATACTTTTGAACATCAAGTCCATATCCCTTTATAGTATTGAAATGCTGCTCCAAAAGATTGTCGGTCTGTGTTTCTATCATAAGCTCAGGTATCTCGACAGTGGCATTTTCAGCCGCCTTTTCTACCGCCAAATCCTCTTTTTTCTTGTTAAACTCGTCCTCATACTCCTGTGTCAATTTCTTTTTAAGATTCTCTTTATATTCAGCAACCGTATTGTACTCGGAAATATCCTGAACGAAATCATCGTCAAATTCCGGACGTTCTTTTCTCTTTATCTCATTTATATGACATTTAAATACGGCATCTTTTCCGGATAAGTCCTTTCCGTGATAATTTTCGGGAAATGTCACCTTGATTTCCACATCTGAATTCGCCTTTTGCCCTATCAGCTGATCTTCAAATCCCGGTATAAAAGAATTGGAGCCAAGCTCAAGCGGGTGAGCATTTCCTTTTCCGCCCTCAAAAGCAACACCGTCTACAAATCCCTCATAGTCGATTACGCAGGTATCTCCTTTTTTTGCGGTGTCATTCTCATCAAGAGGTACTATTCTGGCATTTTTATCAAGCTCCGCATCTATAGCCGCCTGAATCGTTTCATCTGTAATCTCTTCTTTTTTAAGCTCAATTTTTACATTCTTATATTCTCCTAAAGTAACCGGAGGTTTGGTAGCAACTGTGGCTGTAAATTCAAAGCCGTCTTTTGTCACAACCGCATCTTCTTTTAAGTCATACTGAGGCTTTGACACTATATCAAGACTCTTTTCCTCATCTAAAAAACTCTGATAAGCAAAGGGAATACAGTGATTTATCGCATCTTCAAAAAATATCTGAACGCCGTACAGCTTCTCTATGGTCTTTCTTGTGGCCTTTCCTCTTCTAAATCCCGGAATACTGATCCTGTTTCTTATTTTTTTATAAGCCGCCTCAAGTCCCTTATCAAACTCACCTTGTTCGACTGTGATGTTTATTACAGCGGTATTATTATCTTTCTTTTCAATAGTATGTTTCATTTTATCCTCCTAAATTTTAAATGAATATCCCAAATACAATAGCATAATTCAGCAATTTTTTCAAGTATTCTTATGCTAAAAGCCTATACCTCGAACAATATATCCCCGTATGACGGCATCGGCCAATACTTTTTATCCACCAGCAATTCAAGTCTGTCCACATATTCTCTTAAGGTCTGCATTCTGCCGACAACATTGTTTCTGAAATAAAATGCCCTGTCTTTCATATTGGTTATACTTGCCGCATCTTCAGTATGCTCTTTTAATTCATCAAGCATATCGCTTGCCTTAATAAGCAAATCATTGATATCTTTCAGTAATTTTTTTTGAACTGTAGGCTCTATTCCAAGCCTTAAAACCGAATTGGCGGTGTCAGCCAAAGCATTGGTATAACTGATAACCGCAGGAAGTAATTGTTTTGTAACGATATTGATACTTGATCTTGCCTCAATATTCACAGTCTTTGCATATTTTTCATATTCAATTTCAGCCCTTGATTTCAATTCATTTTCACTCATTACAAGGTACTTTTCAAAAAGTCTTATGTTTTCCTCTTTTTCAAGAGCGCCTATCGCCTTTACGGTACAGTCTATATTGGGAAGTCCCCGATTTTTCGCCTCTTCTATCCAAGAGGCATCATAACCGTTTCCGTCAAAAATAATTTTACTGTTATTTTTGAAATTTTCCACAATAACCGCCTGTATGGCTTCCTCTTTATTTTCAGAATTTTCAATAAATTCACAGGCGGCTTCAAAGCTCTCCGCAACTATCGTATTAAGAGCAGTGTTTGCCCTTGCAATACTGTCACTTGAGCCTACCATACGAAATTCAAATTTGTTGCCGGTAAAGGCGAACGGAGATGTCCTGTTCCTGTCGGTAGCGTCTACTGAAAAATCCGGCAAGGTGCTTACACCCGTTGCCAATTTTTTCCCTCTTAGAGAATGTGTGGCGGTACCCTTTTCAATAAGCTGTTCCACGACATCTCTTAACTGATCCCCTAAAAATACTGAAATAATCGCAGGCGGAGCTTCCGCAGTTCCCAATCTGAAATCATTTCCCAAAACCGCCGCAGACTGTCTGATTATATCGCTATGAAGATTTACAGCTCTTAAAACACAGCTTAAAACAAGCAAAAACTGCCTGTTTTCGTGAGGTGTCTTGCCCGGCTCAAATAAATTTATTCCGTCATCGGTGATTAAAGACCAATTATTATGCTTCCCCGAACCGTTCACCCCTAAGAAAGGCTTTTCGTGAAGCAGACATTGCAGATTATGGCGAATAGCCACCTTTTTCAAGGTTTCCATAACTATTTGATTATGATCCGCCGCCACATTGGCTTCAGAATAAATTATAGCCAGTTCGTGTTGAGCGGGAGCCGCCTCGTTATGCTGTGTCTTTGCCGTCACTCCAAGACTCCACAGCTCCTCATTTACGTCTTTCATAAATGCACCGATGCGTTCCTTTATAGCACCGAAATAATGATCGTCCATTTCCTGACCTTTAGGAGGTTTTGCCCCGAATAAAGTTCTGCCCGTGTATATAAGATCCTTTCGCTTCAGGTATTTTTCTCTGTCTATAATAAAATATTCCTGTTCAGCTCCTACAGAAACCTTTACTCTCTTGGTAGTGCCGTTTCCCAGCAAACGAAGCAGTCTTAATGTTACCTTGTTTATAGCCTGCATCGAGCGTAATAACGGTGTCTTTTCATCAAGGGCATCTCCCTTATAAGAGCAAAATGCCGTAGGAATAACAAGGGTCGCCCCCAAAGCATCTTTTCTGATAAAAGCGGGAGATGTACAATCCCACGCCGTATATCCTCTTGCCTCGAATGTGGCTCTAAGCCCTCCTGATGGAAATGATGATGCGTCAGGCTCTCCTTTTATCAGCTCTTTGCCTGAAAAATGCATCAAAACCTTACCGGAATCAAGCACTACGGAAATAAAAGAATCGTGTTTTTCCGCAGTGGCTCCGGTTAAAGGCTGAAACCAATGTGTATAATGAGTAGCTCCGTTTTCTATCGCCCATTCTTTCATTTCGTGGGCTATAACATCAGCAAGGGAAGAGGTCAACTCTTTCCCCTGCTCAACTGTTTTCTTAAGTTCATTGTAAATTTTTACCGGCAGTCTTTTTTGCATTACGGAATCGTTAAAAACGTTCTTTCCGAAGACCTTGCTTATAGGATTATCCAACATATATTAATATTCCTTGAATCCGCTTAATTTCAAGCCTTATTTATTGAGCCGAACAGCTCCATCTTTTCCTTAACTGTAGCCATAACGGCATCTGTTCCGTCTTTTAAAAGCTTCCTCGGGTCAAAGCCCTTGCCCTCAAGATCTTTTCCCGCCTCAATATATTTTCTTGTAGCCGCAGCAAAGCTTAATTGGCACTCGGTATTTACGTTGATTTTGGATACACCTAACGATATCGCTTTCTTTATCATATCTGACGGGATTCCCGTACCGCCGTGTAATACAAGCGGCATATCACCTGTCAGATTATTTATAGCCTCCAAAGTTTCAAAGCTCAAGCCTTTCCAGTTTGCCGGATATTTTCCGTGAATATTTCCGATACCTGCCGCCAACATATCCACACCTAAATCGGCTATCTTTTTACACTCGTTAGGATCAGCCACTTCACCGGCACCTATAACTCCGTCCTCTTCTCCACCTATAGAGCCGACCTCAGCCTCTATTGACAAGCCGTTTTTATGTGCCAGCTCCACCATAGACTTGGTCTTTTCAATATTTTCATCTATGGCAAAATGTGAGCCGTCAAACATTACCGAGCTGAAACCCGCATCAATACATTTCTGACAAGCCTCATAAGAGCCGTGATCAAGATGTAATGCCACCGGCACCGTTATTTTCAGTTCGTCTATCATACATTTTACCATTTGGGCTACAGTCTTATATCCGCACATATACTTTCCGGCACCCTCGGATACTCCAAGTATAACAGGAGAATTATTCTCCTGTGCGGTTAATAAAATAGCCTTTGTCCATTCAAGGTTGTTTATATTAAACTGACCTACCGCATAATGACCTTTTTTAGCCTTTTCCAACATTTCCTTTGCCGATACTAACATTTTTTCCTCCTTTTACTGTTAACCAACTATAAGTTTTTTGCTATTTCTTTTAATTTCCTTAATCTGTGATTAATACACGACTTGCTTAATCTTCCCGAAACATCGGATAGTTCATTCAAGGATAATTCCCTGTTTTCAAGTCTTAATATTGCTACCTCCTGTAGATTTACAGGAAGAGAATCAATCCCGATTTTTTCATTTATAAGTTCAATATCTCTTACTTGAGCGCTTGCCGCCTTGGCAGCCTTACATATATTTGAACTTTCAAAATTAACTTTCCTGTTTATATTGTTTTTAAAATTTTTCTCAATCCTGATATTTGTAAACTTAATCAATGCTCTGCTGGCATTCATAACAAGTAATGCTTGAGAAATCACCTCACTGCTTTTTACATAAAGCACGAAATTGTCCTTGCGTTTTAAAATCTTGGATTTTACCTCAAATTCAAGGAAGCTGTCTTTTATAAGTTCCACGACCCCTTTGATTTTGGAAATTATCTCCAAATGATAGGTCTTATCGGGATTACTCAAAGAACCTGATGCCATAAAAGCCCCCATTATAAATGCTCTTTTACAACACTGTTTACTTAAATCAATATCATTAAGCGTCAAATCATCACATAAAAAATTATTGATTTTTAAAATCTCTAAAAGTCCCCTGCCGTCCTTATGATTAAGCTTAAGCCTGTATTTACGTGTTATGCCGTCCTTAATGACAACAGCATTATTTTTGTAAATGCTCTTAAGCAGATTATCCGCAAAATCTATCAAAAGCTTATTTTCACTTGATAAAACCGCTTTGTTTTCTTCAACTGAAACATTACCGCACAAAAAGATAGCTGTTAACGCCGCTATTTTGCAGTGTCTTGCGGTAATAATCTCATTCTTTACTATTTCATTTTTTACACTTTCTGAAAATGACATAGCTCCCTCAATATAAAATTACAGCTTATCTAAAAAGTCGTCTACAACCTTTTTTGCCGCATCAGTGTCCGATGTGACACAAAGTACCACTATATTTTTTCTTTTTTCTATATAGCTGTTGTCAAGCCTTGTCACCTCCTGCGGTGCATAAGATGAATAAACGGTTCTTTGTGCCTCAATTCTGCTTGTACATTTTTCTAAAACGGTCTGTGCCTGTGTTTCATCTTCAAGCACAAACACCGCTACCTCTTCCGATGTGGCGGTAGTGCTCATATACACGCTTGAATTATCAATATTAAGCATATCCGTATCATATTTACTTATTACGCTGTCCTTGTCAACCTCCGCCAAATCATCTTCAAATTTCATACTTTCAACTATTGAAGACGCCAAATCGGACGCCTTAAAATCATAGCTTCCCGACTCTTTTTTTGCACAGGCGACAGATAAAACAACTGCACACAATATTAAAACAAATTTCACACCTTTAACTATGTTTTTCAAATCGAGTTCCTCCAAAAATTATTGATTAATATTAAAATAATTTAACAAACTCTTTTTCCACTTATTACAATATTTTGCATTCAAATGTATTCCGTCAGTGGAAGCATCACTCGGCAAATACGGCTTACCGTCACATAACACCTCATTGATATCAATATATTTAAGCCCGTTCCTCTTTGCCATCTTTTCTATCTTTTTATTCAGACTTATCACATTTTTGTTATTAAATATCTTGTCCTTTGAGCTCTTGCTTTTGGTAACATAGAGCATACTCTGAATATATATTTGTGCATTAGGTTGTTTTTTTCTGATAGATTCAATCACGTCCGTATATCTGTTTATAAATGCCTCCTTGCTTCTCCACGATATCTCGTTGATACCGAACATCAAAAAGACCTTGTCGTATTCTCCTATAGACACCGCCTTATCGGGAGTGGTTTTTTTACTGCCTAAAACAAACTTGTCCGTATTAAAAAATGAGTTGACATTTAAGCCCTCTACCGCATAAAACGTGGCATTATTCAAATTTCCCCATCTTGATAAACCTACCACCAAAGAATTACCGATAAAAAGCGAGTTGTCAAAAAAATTATTACCCTTTTTCTTTTTTTTCTTGTCCTCTAACTTATCTTTATCGCTTTCCTCGTTAACGGTATCCGTTTCTTCTTTTATTGTGGAGTTTGACCTTTTCTGCTGTATTGATTCATTTTCCGTATCTTTGATTTCATCTTTTTCAGGTAAATTTTTAAGCTCTTCTATGTTTTTTTCTTCTTCAACGCCTATGTTTTCAACCTGTATTGCTTCTTTATTTTCTATGTTTTCTTTGGCGTTTGCCATAGTGGCTACATTATTTCTGATTAAATCGGTAATCGTATTATAATGAAGCTCGGTATACGCAAAGCACGAAATTCCGCCTATTAATGAAAATGTCAGAATGGTTAAGGTAATCTTTCTGATCATCTTAACTTTAATATATGTTTTACTTTTATTATACATTTTTTTATCCTTTATAATAAAATCTTATTTTTCATATGTTTTTTTATATTTTAACGCATTTCGGCGTATATACCGATAAAATACGTTAAAGATATCCATCAACTGCCATACATTGTATATTATATCATCATTTGTCCATAATGTCATCAGAATATTTGTAACTATTTTATTAAAATTTAAAATCTCCTATAAGTTTTACCTCCGGCTGTAACTTCACCTGATACTTGGCATAAATCCTTGATATAATCAGACAAATCAATTCATAAATCTGTGTGGCTGTAGCATTGCCTTTGTTAATTACAAATCCGCCGTGTTTTGTGGATACTGCGGCATCTCCGACTGAAATGCCTTTTAATCCGCTATCTTCCACAAGCTTTCCCACAAAATATCCCTCAGGTCTTTTAAATGTACTGCCGGCACTTGCATACTCCAAAGGTTGACTCTTTTCTCTTCTTAATGTGAAATCGTCAACTCTTTCTTTTATTGTGTTTATATCCGCTTTATTTAATTCAAGCCTTATTTTAAGTGCAATATTTTTATTTTCAGTAAAAATGCTCCGCCTATATCCCATTTTCAATTCATCTACACAAAGAGTTTCTATTTTGCCCTTGTTGTTTATAAGCCTGACATCTTTTACCAGATTTTTTGTTTCATAATCATAGGCGCCGGCATTCATAGCGACAGCACCTCCTATACTGCCCGGAATTCCTGACAATCCCTCGAACCCTGACAGATGATTTTTAAGTGCCGCCGAATTTATATCCTTCATCAAAGCTCCCGCATAAGCCGTAATGATATTATTATCCACTGTAATTTTTGATAACTGTTCTCCGAATTTTATAATAAGACCGTCATAACCCTTATCGGATACCAAAATATTACTGCCGTTACCGATGACATAATAGTCAAGATTTTTTTCTTCAGCATAAGAAAGGCAGTTTAAAACCTCTTCCTCATTCTTAGGAGCGGCAAAATATTTAGCTGTCCCTCCGGCTTTAAAGCTTGAGTGTTTTGACATATCCTCATCATTTCTTATAAGAGAGTCTATACAAATTTTTTCCATTCTTTCTCCTTAATCTTAAGCTTCAGCTTATAAAATATTCAGCTGACCGTCAATTTACATTTAAAAATAAAAAATTAATTTATGTTTTACATATCGTTCATATTCTATCCATAAATTGCCTGTATCTTATAAACATAAACTTTTTCATATTCATATTCACTATTTTTAGTGAATACTCCCTCTTTCAACATTTATATATTATATATTATGTGATAAAACGCCACCTTATTCAGTGGCGTTTTATTATTTTATTCTTCATCAAGTTTAAGAACACTCATAAATGCTTTCTGAGGAACCTCTACACTTCCTATCTGTCTCATTCTCTTCTTGCCCTCTTTTTGCT
Organism: uncultured Lachnospiraceae bacterium; assembly: GCA_963544505.1. Lineage (GTDB taxonomy): Bacteria > Bacillota > Clostridia > Lachnospirales > Lachnospiraceae > CAUUFM01. The sequence continues at coordinate 9,624 of CAUUFM010000022.1, forward strand.
TTTCTAAAAGCTTTTTCTTCCTTGAAATATCTCCGCCGTAACATTTGGCAAGCACATCTTTCCTTAATGCCTTTACGGTTTCTCTTGCTATTACCTTACTGCCTATAGCAGCCTGAATAGGAATTTCAAAAAGCTGACGCGGTATTTCATTTTTCAGCTTTTCACACATCTTCCTGCCTCTTTCATAGGCTCTGTCCTCGTGTATTATAAAAGATAAGGCGTCCACCTGCTCCTTGTTTATCAGAATATCAAGTTTTAAAAGCTTTGATCTCTCATAGCCGTAAAGCTCATAATCAAGTGAGGCGTAGCCCCTTGACCTTGATTTAAGAGCATCAAAAAAATCATATATTATCTCATTTAAAGGAAGCTTATACTTTACTACGGCTCTTCCCGCCTCGATATAATCCACACTTTGATAAATTCCTCGTCTTTCCTGACACAGCTCCATTATAGCTCCGATAAATTCCGTTGTCACCATTATTTCAGCTGCTACAAAAGGTTCTTCCATATAGTCAATAGTTGCAGGATCCGGCATATTTGACGGATTGGTTAAATTAATCATAGTACCGTCATTTTTATAAATCTTATAAATAACACCGGGCGCAGTGGTTACAAGGTCAAGGTCGTATTCTCTTTCAAGCCTCTCCTGAATCACTTCAAGATGCAAAAGTCCTAAAAAACCGCACCTGAAACCGAATCCCAGTGCGGTAGATGTTTCAGGTTCAAAATTCAATGCCGCATCATTTAATTGCAGTTTAAGCAGGGCGTCTTTTAAGTTTTCATAATCAGCTCCATCTGCCGGATACAATCCGCAATAAACCATAGAATTTACTTTTTTATATCCGGGTAAAGCCTCTTTGCAAGGCTTGCTCACCGATGTTACAGTATCTCCCACCCTCGCATTTGCAATGTTTTTTATACTGGCTGTAATATATCCCACCATTCCGGCTTTTAATGCGGGCGCACTTATAAAGCTTCCGGCTCCGAAATATCCTAAATCGTCCACCTTTGCCTTTAATCCGCTTGCCATTAAAAGTATTTCATCACCTGCACTTACCTGTCCGTTCATCACCCTTACGAAAATAATGACACCCTTATATGAATCATATACGGAATCAAATATAAGGGCTTGTAAAGGCTCTTTATAATCTCCTTTCGGAGCCGGAATATTTTTTACAACCGCCTCCAACACATCTTCCACATTAAGCCCGCTTTTTGCGGATACAAGAGGGGCTTCAGATGCGTCAATTCCTATGATGTTCTCTATCTCTTCTTTTACACGTAAAGGATCGGCGCTCGGTAAATCAATCTTATTTATCACCGGCACAACGTCAAGGTTATGGTCAAGTGCCAAATATACATTAGCCAAAGTCTGCGCTTCCACTCCTTGTGTCGAATCCACCACCAATATCGCTCCGTCACAGGCGGCAAGGCTTCTTGATACCTCGTAGTTAAAATCAACGTGACCGGGTGTATCAATAAGATTAAAAATGTATTCCGTTCCGTCTTCAGCCTTATATACAGTTCTTACAGCCTGAGATTTTATGGTTATTCCTCGCTCACGCTCAAGATCCATATTATCAAGCACCTGATTTTGCATCTCTCTGCTGGTCAAAAGTCCTGTCTTTTCTATTATCCTGTCGGCTAATGTCGATTTCCCGTGATCAATATGTGCTATTATACAAAAATTTCTTATTCTTTTTTGTTCGTTATCGTAATTATTATCCATCAATTCCCCCTGAATTAAGCTCCGATCTGATTTTTATTAAATCCCTGTTTGCAGCTCTGCTATGCTCTCCGCTCGGCAATATTTGCAAATATTCTTTTAAAGCGGACTCCGCAGAAACCTTTTCATCTTTATTTACATAGCATTGTGCAAGATAATAAAGGGCATCATCGTGAT
>CAUUFM010000023.1:0-11210 GCA_963544505.1 uncultured Lachnospiraceae bacterium
AAAAGGAGAATATTATGAGAATATTAAAATGTAAGGAAAGCGGCACGATTATTGAGGTTGTGTCCGGAAGTGAAACAGAGGAAATTACTTGTTGCGGAAATCCTATGAAGGAATTAAAGGCAAATTCTACAGACGCTTCAGGTGAAAAACACGTACCCGTCATAAAGGTGGACGGAAGAAATGTGGAAGTTACGGTAGGCAGTGTGGAACACCCTATGCTTGAGGAGCATTATATTACCTTTGTTCAGATTGTTACCAAAAAGGGTATGCAAAGACAAAATCTGACACCGGGCTCCGCTCCTAAGGCGGTATTTACATTAGCTGAGGGTGATGAACTTATCGCGGCTTATGAGTATTGCAATTTACACGGACTGTGGAAGATTGAGGCATAATTTATAAAAATTAATATTTAATCAGATTTGAAAGCCGGATTGCATAACAGCTCCGGCTTTTTATAAATTTTAAAAGCCGGTACGAGAGTTCAGGTGGCAGATTATATATAAAAACTTGAAATAAAGGGAGAACAGATGGATTTTAAAATATATAGTGAATATAAACCGACAGGAGATCAGCCGCAGGCTATAGAAAAACTGGTGGAGGGGTTCAAAAAGGGTTATAGGTTTCAAACACTGCTTGGAGTAACCGGTTCAGGAAAAACCTTTACTATGGCAAATATTATAGAGCAGATGAAAAAACCGACATTAATAATTGCACACAACAAAACATTGGCGGCACAACTTTATGGAGAATTCAAGGAGTTCTTCCCTGAAAATGCAGTGGAATATTTTGTGTCGTACTACGACTATTATCAGCCGGAGGCATACGTGGCAAGCTCCGATACATACATAGCAAAGGATTCGTCGGTAAATGATGAGATAGACAGACTGCGTTTATCAGCCACAATGTCGCTTATCGAAAGAAAAGACGTAATCATTATATCCAGTGTTTCGTGTATATACGGCTTGGGAAGCCCCGTAAATTTCGCCAAAATGGTTATCTCGTTAAGACAGGGGCAGATTATAGACAGAGATGAGGTAATACACAGGCTTATAGACATACATTATGACAGGAATGATATGGACTTTAAGCGAGGCACATTCAGGGTGCGTGGAGATGTCCTTGAGATAATAACCGCCGCTATGTATGAGGAGGCGTACAGGATAGAATTTTTCGGCGATGAGATAGACAGGATAAGCAGTATTGATGTGCTGACCGGAGCTGTAAAAAATGATTTGGAGCATATAGCCGTTTTTCCGGCATCACATTATGTGGTTCCTCCGGATAAGATAGAGGACGCCTGTAGTCAGATAGAAACGGAGCTTGATGAGAGGATAGCCTATTTTAAATCCCATGACAAGCTTCTTGAGGCACAGAGGATAGAGGAGCGTACACGTTTCGACGTCGAAATGTTAAGAGAAACCGGCTTTTGTTCGGGAATAGAAAATTATTCCAGATTTTTAGAGGGTAGAAATGCGGGAAGTACACCTCAGACATTGATGGAGTATTTTCCTGATGATTTTTTGATAATTGTAGATGAGTCGCATAAGACCGTTCCGCAGATAGGGGCTATGTACAGCGGAGACAGGTCAAGAAAAGAGAGCCTTGTAAACTACGGGTTCAGGCTTCCGTCGGCTATGGACAACAGACCGCTTAAATTTGAGGAATTTGAGGACAGAATAGATAAGATGCTGTTCGTATCCGCCACCCCTGCCGAGTATGAAAGCAACCACGAACAGCAAAAGGCGGAGCAGATTATAAGACCTACAGGGCTTCCCGATCCTACAGTGGAGGTAAGAAAAAGAGAGGGTCAGATAGATGACCTTTTATCAGAGATAAACATTGAGGTCAAGGCAAAAAATAAAATTCTTATCACAACGCTCACCAAGAGAATGGCGGAGGATTTGACCGATTATCTTAAAAATAACGATGTGAGGGTACGTTATCTGCACTCCGACATAGATACGCTTCAAAGAGCTGAGATAATAAGAGATATGCGACTTGATAAATTTGATGTTTTAGTCGGAATAAATCTGTTAAGAGAGGGACTTGATATTCCTGAAATATCTTTAGTGGCAATATTAGATGCCGATAAAGAGGGGTTTCTTCGTTCCGCCACATCGCTGATACAGACCATAGGACGAGCGGCAAGGAATGATAAGGGCAGGGTGATAATGTATGCCGATATTATTACCGATTCTATGAAAACGGCAATAGATGAAACAAAAAGACGTAGGGACATACAACAAAAATATAATAAGGAGAATAATATTACCCCGACTACCATAAAAAAGGCTGTAAGAGATCTTATCAGTATTTCCAAGAGTGTGGAGAAAAAGGCTGACAAGTTGCAAAAAGATCCCGAATCTATGAGTAAAGCGGAGATAAAAAAGCTCCTATCCGGTATGGAAAAGCAGATGAAGATGTCAGCCGCAAACCTTAATTTTGAAGATGCGGCATATTTTAGAGATAAGATTGCAGAGATAAAGAAGTTTTTGTGATGATTTCAGCTTGACTATGAAGCTTTAATATGGTTAAATTTAATTAATCTAAAAAGTACTCGGAAAGGAAAAACTATGGAAAATAAAGAACTGAAAAAAACGGCAAACAGGGTAAGACAGGGGATAATAGAGGCTGTCTACAGCGGTAAATCGGGTCACCCGGGCGGCTCGCTTTCAGCCTGTGATATGATGACCTATCTTTTTTTTGAGGAGATGAATATTGACGCGAAAAATCCTGAAAATCCTAAAAGAGACAGGTTTGTGTTATCCAAGGGACACGCCACCCCGCTTTACTACTCGGTACTTGCAAACAGAGGTTTTTTTGATATTGAAAAGCTTAAGACTTTCAGACATTTCGGCTCTATTTTACAGGGGCACCCCGATATGAAAAATATACCCGGGGTTGATATGTCCACAGGGTCGCTCGGACAGGGTATATCCTGTGCGGTGGGAATGGCATTATCAGCCAAAGTGTTTGGTGATGATTACAGGGTGTACAGTATTTTAGGAGATGGGGAGCTTCAGGAGGGTCAGGTCTGGGAGGCTTCAATGTTTGCCGGGGCAAAGGGGCTTGACAACCTCATCATATTTATTGACAACAACGGGTTGCAGATAGACGGAGATATAAACGATGTCTGTTCTCCTTATCCTATCGCAGATAAATTTAAGGCTTTTAATTTTAATGTGATTGAAATAGACGGACACGATTTTGACAGTATAAGAAATGCCGTAAAAGAGGCAAAGAGCGTAAAGAAAAAGCCGACCGCAATTATTGCAAGGACCGTAAAGGGCAAGGGAATATCTTATATGGAAAACAAGGCGGGTTGGCACGGTAAAGCCCCGAATAAAGAGGAGTATGATTCGGCGATTAAGGAATTAAAAGATGAGGAGGCTATATTATGTCAGTAAAAGAGATAGCAACAAGGGAAAGCTATGGAAATGCGTTGGCACTTTTAGGAGAAGAGTTTGACGATTTTATCGTACTTGATGCAGACCTTGCAGAATCCACCAAAACAGCCACATTTATGAAAAAATTTCCAAAAAGACACATAGACTGCGGGATAGCCGAAGGCAATATGATGTCCATTGCAGCCGGAATAGCCTCAACCGGCAAAAAGGTGTTTGCGAGCAGTTTTGCGATGTTTGCCGCAGGCAGAGCCTTTGAGCAGATAAGAAATTCTATAGGCTATCCTCACCTGCACGTCGTAATAGGTGCAACTCACGGCGGTATTTCCGTAGGAGAGGATGGGGCTTCACATCAATGCCTTGAGGACTTTGCCATAATGCGTACCATTCCGCAAATGACGGTCATATCCCCCTGTGATGATGTGGAGGCAAGAGCGGCTGTAAGAGCGGCTTATTTACACAACGGACCCGTTTACATCAGATTCGGGCGCCTTCCTGTGCCGGTAATATTTGATGAAAAGGATTATAAATTTGAGCTTGGAAAGGGTCAGATAATAAAAGAGGGAAAAGATATTACCATAGTAGCTACAGGGATTGAAACATCATCGGCACTTGAAGCCGCAGAAATGCTTAAAAAAGACGGAGTTGATGCCGAGGTTATCAATATACATACCATTAAGCCCATAGATAAGGAGCTGATTATAAAATCCGCCGTAAAGACAGGGACGGTGATAACGGTGGAAGAGCATAACATAATAGGCGGCTTAGGCTCTGCCGTATGCGAAGCCTTAGATGAAATAACCGATGTTAAAATTCACAGAATAGGGATAAATGACGAATTCGGTCAGTCCGCTTCCGCCAAGCTTTTAATAGAAAAATACGGACTTGATGCTAAGGGTATTTATGAGAATATAAAATCTTGGCTTTAAGTATTATAGAAGCTATATTAAAGAGCATATATTTTAAGCTGTCCGCAAGTTAATACTTGCAGACAGCTTATTTTATCCTATCTTTATCTTATAGACAGAGCCACCAAAAGTACGGAAATATCGGCAGGACTCACCCCTGCGATTCTGCTTGCCTGTCCTATGCTTATCGGCTTATATTTTATAAGATTCATTCGTCCCTCATTTGATAAGCCCTTTATTTTCTCATAATCTATGTTGCTTGAGAGCTTTTTACTTTCAAGCTTTTTAAAATGCTCCACCTGTTTTTTCTGTCTGTCAATATAGCCCTCATACTTTATCCTGATGTTTACCTGTTCGGATACATCTATGGGCAAGGCTTCCCTTTTAGTATCAATTTCGGCTAAATCCTGATAATTTATTTCCGGTCTTTTAATCAAATCGGTAAGACCCGTTCCGTTCTCTATAGGAGAGCTTTTAAGTGAGATTAAAAGATTGTTCACCTTATTAGACGGAGCAACATAAACAGTCTTTATCCTTTTTATTTCATCGTCCGTCTGTTTCATTTTTTTAAGAAATTTCTCATATCTCTCATCTGATATCAGACCTGCCTCATATCCTATAGAGGTTAATCTTTCATCTGCGTTATCCTGTCTTAAAAGGAGTCTGTATTCCGCCCTTGAGGTCATCATTCTATAAGGCTCGGTAATTTCCTTGCTCACCAAATCATCTATTAAAACTCCTATATACGCACTTGCCCTGTCCAGGATAATAGGCTCTTTGTTTTTGATTTTCCTGTCGGCATTTATTCCGGCAATAAGTCCCTGAGCCGCAGCCTCCTCGTAACCTGAGCTTCCGTTTATCTGTCCCGCAAAGAAAAGGCTGTATATTTTTTTTGATTCGAGTGAGGGTAAAAGCTCGCTGCTGTCGATACAGTCATATTCTATGGCATAGCCGTTCCTTACTATCTGAGAATTTTCCAATCCTTCTACCGATCTGTACATCTCAATTTGCACATCTTCAGGAAGAGATGTGGACATTCCGTCAATATACATCTCATTTGTATAAAGTCCCTCCGGCTCCACAAATACCTGATGTCTGCTCTTATCCGCAAATCTGATGACCTTATCCTCAATAGACGGACAGTATCTTGGACCCGTTCCCTTAATATCCCCTGAAAAAAGAGGGGCTCTGTCTATATTTTCTCTTATTATTTTATGAGTACTTTCATTGGTATAGGTGAGATAACAGGGTACCTGCTCCTTTTGAATGTCATCTACATCAGTTTCAAAGGAAAACGGCACAATCCTTTCATCACCTAATTGAATCGTCATTTTTGAAAAATCAATAGTATTTTTATCTATTCTTGCAGGAGTTCCGGTCTTAAAACGTCTTAATATTATATTATTTTTTGTTAAAGAGTCGCTTAAGTAATTGGCGGGCAGAAGCCCGTTAGGACCTGAATTAATGGAGGTTTCCCCTATAATACATCTTGCATTAAGGTATGTTCCGCTACATATTATCACACATTTTGCATAAAAGCTGTTATTAAAATTTGTAGTCACACCGATAACTTCACCCTCTTCTATAATTAAAGAGGTCACCTCAGATTGTTTTATGGTTATGTTCTCATCGTTTTCAAGTATATTTCTCATTCTGTTTGAATAAGCCTGTTTATCAGCCTGCGCCCTTAAAGAATGTACGGCAGGACCTTTTGAGCGATTAAGCATTTTGGATTGTATAAATGTTGCATCAATATTTTTACCCATTTCTCCGCCTAAGGCATCAATTTCCCTAACCAGATGTCCCTTTGATGTTCCGCCTATATTGGGATTACAGGGCATCATAGCTATAGTGTCTATAGATATTGTAAACAGTAAAACCCTGTTTTTAAGACGGCTTGCCGCTAAAGCCGCTTCACAGCCTGCGTGCCCGCCGCCTACAACGATTATGTCAAAATGGGTTAAAGCTTTATTTAACATTATTACTCCTTGATTTAAAGTTATTTACGTATTCTCTAATTCTAATTTAGATTTTCTTTTTTGCTCGTACATTCGTTCATCGGCAAGATCGATGACGGATTCATAATTTTTATAAACCGCCACCTCAGAAGAGTGAGCTACACCGAAAGACATAGACAGCTCAAACTCATTATCCTCATTTGAGTTCACACCATCAATCAGCGAATACAGATTATTAATGTATTTATTTATTCCTATTTCATCTGAAGAATCGACAACTACTAAAAATTCATCACCGCCAATCCTTGATTTTATACTGTTTTCAGGAAATGCCTTTTTAAGACAGTCCGCAAAGCTCTTGATCAGCTGATCTCCGATTGTATGCCCTAAGGCATCATTGGTAATTTTCAGATTATTAAGGTCAAACAATATGCAGTGATAGTCTTTACTCCTGTTTATTATTTTCATAATATTAAGATCACAGCTCTGCCTGTTTTCAAGTCCTGTTAAAATATCGTTATATGCCATTTTTTCAAGAAGCTTTATGTTTTTCTGATAAACGGTCATTTCATAAAATCTCATTAAATAGCTTGAAAAGAACAGTATTATTACTATGAACATTGTAATAGTTCCTATAATGTTGAAATCAAGCTTTAATATATTTGAAGAAATATCCACAGATGTAAAATTAATCAAGACAAAGCATAGGGCGATAATCGTCATAAGCAGGCTTAAGATTGACTGTCCGATGAACAATACCTTTTCATAAAGCTCCTGTTTCTTATAGTTGCGTGATAACATAAAAATAGACGTAAGTATTGATATTATACTTAAAATATGGAAAAACTGTAAAACGTCGCTTGAGTGTAGAAGGTTAAATATCTGAGATATAAAGGTCACTATTAAAGCGGCTGAATAAACCAGTTTAATTATTTTATTTATTTTCAATAAAATCGGTGATATATTATTCTGTTTTAAATCTGAGATCATCAGTAAATAAAAGTATATGGACAGAAATAAGGAATCGTATTCTATTGCATTTCCATATTTTGATGTATCTATCAATATATCCAAGAATCCGTAATTACAAAAACTCCAAAGCCCGACATAAAAAGAACCTCCGGCAAGGTAAATGAAGCTGTGAAATTTTCCGCCTAACAGAGCTATGATAATTCCTATTAAAGCTAAAATAATTCCAAGCAACATTAAAAAAGAGTTCATTACCAAAGGCAGTAATAGAGGCTTATAAAAATAAAAAATAGGATTATCCGAAATGCAGAGTTTAAAGATATCAAAGTATGTAAAGGCATCATTCTCTTTTACATATATATTTACCTTAAGCGTTTTTCCGGAACAGTTATTCGGAAGCTTTACAAAATGATATTTGTTCGCAATCTCTTTTTCACTCTCATTATCGGGTCTTGAAAATGAGTATAAGAGCTGATCATCAAGATAGATTTCAACATCAGAATGAAAAGAGTGGAATATAAAGGTGGCACTGTCGGAATTGATATTTCCGAGCTTTTTATGAATGGAAATATTATCCCCCTTTTGAAAGGGCTCAAAAAGCTCTTGGGTAATATCTGTATCGGAGCAGATAATTTCATTTTGAAAATACACATCTACATTTTCATTAAAATTATCTACCCAAACCTCCTTATTGTCGGGAAGCTTGGACAAGGATTGAAGCGCTAAAACAAAGGTGAAAAATACTACCGTGGAGCATAATAAAATTATAAATTTTTTAACAGTAAATTTAAATCCAACCTTATCTGTCATTAAAACCTCCAAAAAGTATTTAATTATTAAAATAAATGAAAAAAATGTTTGAAAAATTCATTTGTATTCGCATATATCAGCTAAGTATTCGCATTATAGCATAAGTTAGTTAATTTTTCAACGAAGAAAATTTATAAAAATTCAGTGTTGTTTTATTCTATTTTCAATAAAAATGTAACAATCTGTTACATTTTGCAAAATATTGTATTTTAAAAAAACTAAATATATCAAAAAACACTTGCTTTTTTTGATTTTTTACTGTATACTACATTAGTGTTTCGGATATGGTTCGTTGGTCAAGTGGTCAAGACGCTGCCCTCTCACGGCAGAATCAGGGGTTCGACTCCCCTACGAACTGTTAATTTATGATAGTTTTTATATTTATCTATTTATTTACTGTTTAACGGCATTAGGATTGGAATATCCTGTGTCTTTTTTTTTACTACTTAATCGGAGGAATGAAATTGTCTAATTTAAATACCTACGGAGCGGACAGTATTACAGTACTTGAGGGACTGGAGGCGGTAAGAAAGCGTCCCGGAATGTATATAGGAAGTCTTTCAAAAAAAGGCTTGAATCATCTTATATACGAAATAGTGGATAACAGTGTAGATGAGCATTTGGCAGGATTTTGCACAAAAATTAATGTATCTTTGGAAAAAGACGGTTCCGCCGTAATCTTTGATAACGGCAGAGGAGTTCCGGTGGAGCTGCACCAAAAGGGAGTGAGTGCGGAAAGGCTGGTGTTTGCCACCCTGCACGCCGGAGGTAAATTTTCGGACGGGGCGTATAAGATAAGCGGAGGTCTGCACGGGGTGGGCTCTTCCGTAGTAAACGCATTGTCCGAATATATGGAAGTAAAGATTAAAAGGAATAATAAAATCTATTACGACAGGTACGAAAGAGGGATTCCTAAGATAGAGCTTGAAAACGGACTGTTGCCCGTAATCGACAGATGCAAGGAAACGGGAACATATGTAAAATTTTTACCCGACAGCGAGATATTCGACAATATAGAATTCGGTGGAAACGAGGTTATGAACAGATTGCACGAAATAGCCTATCTTAATCCGAAACTCACAATAGTTTTTGAGGATAAAAGAGCGGAAGAGCCTATATCCGTTACATATCACGAGCCTGACGGAATCGTAGGCTTTGTTAAGGAAATGACGGGAAGCCTTAACCCTATAACCTCCTGTATGTTTTTTAAAGGAGAAGAAGGCAACATCTCTGTGGAAATTGCAATGCAGTACACAGATGATTTTCACGAGGATATCATAGGGTTTTGCAATACGATTTTCAATTCGGAGGGCGGAACTCACATAACAGGATTTAAGACCGCCCTTACAAATACCGTAAATTCTTATTCAAGAAGTCTCGGGATATTAAAGGACAAGGACGCCAATTTTACAGGCTCGGACATAAGAACGGGTATTACCGCCGTTATTTCCGTGAAACACCCCGATCCGAGATTTGAGGGACAGACCAAGACAAAGCTTGACAATCAGGACGCGGTAGGTGCGGTATTAAAGGTTTTTAATGAGGCTGCAATGCTGTATTTGGACAGGCACTTAGAGGAGCTTAAAGCTATAATAGAAAATGCTCAAAAAGCGGCAAAGCTTCGTAAATCTGAAGAAAAGGCTATGAGCAGTATTTTGTCAAAGAAAAGATTTTCATTTCAGACCAACGGAAAACTGGCAAACTGCGAAAGCAATGACAGTAAAAAATGTGAAATATTTATAGTGGAGGGAGATTCGGCAGGAGGTTCCGCAAGGAGTGCAAGAGACAGAAAAACTCAGGCTATTTTGCCGATTAGGGGTAAAATATTGAACGTGGAAAAGGCATCTATCGACAAGGTGCTTGCCAATGAAGAGATAAAATCTATGATACACGCATTCGGTTGCGGTTTTCTGGAAGGTTACGGCAATGACTTTGATATAAGCAGGCTTAGATATGACAAGATTATTATTATGGCTGATGCCGATGTTGACGGAGCACATATTTCCACATTATTACTCACATTATTTTACAGATTTATGCCTGAGCTTTTGACCAACGGACATATTTATAAGGCTATGCCGCCCCTTTATAAGCTCACCGATTCTAAGAAAAATGAGATTTATCTATATGATGATAAGGCTCTAAGCAGGTACAAAAAAGAGCATAAGGGAAAGTTCACTTTGCAAAGGTATAAGGGGCTTGGCGAAATGGATCCGGAGCAATTATGGGAAACCACTTTAAATCCCGCTACCAGAAATCTTATGAAAATCGAGATAGAAGATGCAAAAAATGCAAGTCTTGTTACCGAGCTTCTTATGGGTAATAATGTTTCAAGCAGAAGAGAGTTTATTTATGAAAATGCAATGACGGCAAATATAGATTCGTGAGAGTTTTTGCTTGACTTTACTTGCCAAAATTATTAAAATAAAATGGCATTTATTTATTTTTATTGAATATAATGAAAAGAAGTGGAGTATTATGGGAAAATATTTTGGAACGGACGGCTTTAGAGGAGAGGCGAATGTCGATTTGACGGCGGAGCACGCATTTAAAGTAGGAAGGTTCTTAGGTTATTATTTCGGAACATTAAAAAAAGACAATGAAAATATAAAAATAGTCATAGGAAAGGATACAAGATTAAGCAGCTATATGTTCGAGTATGCTTTGGCGGGCGGAATCACGGCATCGGGAGCTGACGCATATCTTTTGCACGTAACCACCACAGCCTGTGTATCCTATGTGGTAACATCTGAGGGTTTTGACTGCGGAATAATGATATCAGCCAGTCACAATCCGTATTTTGACAACGGAATAAAGCTTATCAGCTCTAACGGAATGAAAATAAGCGAGGAAATCGAGCTTAAAATAGAGGAATATTTAGACGGAAAAATTGCCGAATTACCTTTGGCAAAAAGAGAAAAAATAGGGAAAAGCGTAGATTTTGCGGCAGGGAGAAACAGATATATAGGGCATTTGATTGCACTTGCCACAAGGTCTTATAAGGATATCAAGATAGGTCTTGACCTTGCCAACGGAAGCTCATTTAATATAGGGAAACACGTATTTGACGCCCTGCTTGCCAAAACATATGTCATAAACAATGAGCCGAACGGTTTAAATATAAATGTGAACTGCGGCTCTACACACATAGAGGCTTTACA
>CAUUFM010000024.1:0-11137 GCA_963544505.1 uncultured Lachnospiraceae bacterium
AAATATATTGATAGAGATAAAAAACAATTCAAATCACAATCCGGCTAAGATACTGGTGATGGGAGTAGGAGGCGGAGGGAATAACGCACTTACTCATATGAGTGAGGTAGGTATAGAGGGAGTACAATTTATAGCATTAAACACTGACGTTCAGCATCTTGATACCTGTAACTGTGAAACAAAGCTTCAAATAGGAGAAAAACTCACTAAAGGACTTGGGGCGGGCTCGAATCCTACAATCGGAGAGCAGGCTGCCAAGGAAAGTGAAGAGATAATTGAAGAAGCCATATCGGAGGCTGATATGGTTATTTTGACTTGCGGTATGGGTGGCGGAACAGGAACGGGAGCCACTCCGTTTATAGCAAGCTTGGCAAAAGAGATGGATAAACTCACTGTGGCTGTTGTTACAAAGCCTTTTACATTTGAGGGAAAACCTAAAATGGAAAAGGCACTTGAGGGAATAGAAAGACTGAGAGCAAATGTTGACTCTATTGTAATTGTTCCTAACGATAAGCTTATGAGCATTGCTGATAAAAATATCAGTTATAAGGACGCCTTGAAGAAAGTTGATGAGGTTCTTATGAAGCTTGTTATTGCTATTACAGATATAGTGTATAAGACACAAGATCTTACTGTGGATTTTGCCGACATTAGAACTGCAATGTCCAACAAGGGCACCGCACATATCGGAATCGGTATAGGAAAAGGTGAAAATAAGGCAAAAGATGCCGTAGATGCCGCCGTTAACAATCCGATGCTTGAAACGTCCATACAGGGTGCTACGGATTTAATGGTAATTATATCGGGAGAGGCATCATATTTTGAATATGTAGAAGCATCTCAATACCTGCATTCATTGGTTGGAGAGGATACTAACATCTATCCCGGATACGATTCCACGATAGATCAGGCAGGAGAGCTTAAGGTTACAATAATTGCAACGGGGGTTACACAGGCAGTTACTGAAAAAAAGATTATACCTCCTACGAATCAGGTGGGCTCTATTCCGTTTAGAAGTTCCGGCTTTAAAACATCTTCTGTCGGAATGAATTATTCCGCCAATCCGGTGTCCAGTTTCAAGATGCCCTCATTTTTAAATACAAGTTCGGGACAGGGGGGAAAAGGCGAGAAGCCTGGTACGGGGAATGCTCAAAGTATTTCAACTACCGGAGGTTATATGAGTGAAACCAATATTGATTCCACTTTATTAAGCAGTGAATCAAATCAGAGAAAACCGATTGATATTCCGGATTTTTTAGTGGATAAAAATAAAAGCGACAAATAATAAATAAGAATAGTTGGATAGAAGCGTTCAGATTTGATTTTTGCGTTTTTATTCAGCTATTTTTTAGTTTATATAAAGAGGATAGATTGGAAATGTACAGTGCGATTAAAAAATTAGGCTATCATAATGTTGATGATAAGGGATATTTGACTTTATGCTCGATTATGAACAGTTTGCAAAGCATCGGAGGTTTTTTTGCGGAGGAAAAAGGATTCGGAGAAAAATATCTCTTTGATAATAATATAGGTTGGATAGTATATAATTGGAATATTGAGATATTTAAACTGCCCAATATTAGAGAAACCGCAAGTATAATCGTAAAGACAGGAATTTATAATTTCAGCGGCTCTATTGTGGAGAGATATTATGAAATTTGCGATATGCAAAACAAACCTTTAATTAAGGGCTTCGCCACTTGGGTTTTAATAAGTATGGAAAATATGTTGCCTACAAGACTTAATGATAATATAAAAGAGATTGCAAAAAGGGGAAAGGAAGAGCTGTCCTTAGAAATAGACGAGCCTTGCATACGAAAAATAGAAAAATGTTTAATTAAAAATATAGAAAATTTTAAAGATGCGTTTCATTCATATGTTTTTAAGTCTTATATAGATATAAGAGGGCATATGAACAATGCAAGATATCTGGAGCTGATTATGGAAATAGCTGATATAAAAGATTTTTCAAAACTTTTGATTACCTATAATAAGTCACTTGCATATAAAGAGGAGTTTACAATAAAAAAGCTTGAAGATGAAAACGGCTTAAATATCGTTTTTGTAACAATGGATAAAAATAAAGAAGTGATTAATTGCAGTATAAGACTTTGTAAATAAGGAGTTTAATAAAATATGAAGCTGATAAAATATACTATTAAAGTACCGTCCGTAAATGAAGATGTAGTAATAGCATCTCTTTGTGATGTCGGAATTGAGGGAGTTGAAATAGATGATAAAATTCCGTTAAATGATGAGGAGCTGTCACAAATGTTTGTGGATATTCCAAAAGAAACTGAAGATGACGGAGAGGCTTTTTTACACTTTTATTTAGACGATGACGACGATGAAACTGTGAGGATTTTATCTGATGTAAGGCAGGAGCTTGAGGAATTAAAAAATCTTAATCTGTTAGAAGATACAACAATAGAAAAAACCGATATAAGCAAGGTAAATTGGCAGGATAACTGGAAAAAATATTTTAAGGCGTTTGATATTGAAAATCTGACAATAGTACCGGTTTGGGAAGATTATACGGATTATAAAAAAACCGATAATATTATAATCAGAATAGATCCGGGCAGTGCATTCGGTACAGGCAAGCACGAAACCACCAAGCTTTGCATAAAAGAAATGTTAAATATGGATTTAAATAATTGCAATATTTTAGACTTGGGAACAGGCAGCGGTATTTTGGGGATTGCGGCTTTAAGGCTTAAAGCAAAGATGGTAACGGCTGTTGATATTGATTCCAATGTATTATCCTCCGTAAATTGTAACCTGATAAATAATGATATAAGCGGTGATGAGTTTACCCTTAAAATAGGCGATATAGCACAGGATAAAGAGTTGTTTTATGAATTAAAGAATAATATGTACGACTTGATTGTTGCCAATATTTTACCTGATGTGCTATATAATATAACACCTTTTGTAAAAGAGCTTATGAATGAAAATACTCTTTATTTGCTTTCAGGAATACTTGATATAAAGGTTCCTTATGTGGAAGAGTTTTTGAAACAAAATGAAATGACGATTGTAAATAAGACTGATATGGGCGAATGGGTGTCTATTACGGCAAAACTGAAATGAAAAAGGAAGGACTTAAGATATGATTTATTTTGATAATGCGGCTACAACTCCTTGTAGACAAGAAGTTTTTGAGGCAATGCAGTTTGCATCTTTTAAATGTTTTTTTAATCCGGCGGCATTATATCCGCACGCAATTCAGGCTGAAAACCTTGTAAAATCATCTAAGGAAAACATAGCAAAAATTATAAATGCAAAAGCTGATGAGATATTTATTACATCGGGAGGAACGGAGTCTATAAATACCGCAATATATGGGGTATGTGATTATAAAAAAAGCAGACATTTTGTATCAAGCATTATGGAGCATTCAGCGGCACATAATTGTCTGCTTGAAGTAGAAAAAATGGGAAATACAGTATCCTTTATAGGCAGTGATAAAAGAGGACATATATTGATGGAGGATATAGAAAAAACGGTAACAAAGGATACCGTTTTATTCAATCTGATTTATGTGAATAATGAAATCGGTGTGATACAGGACGCAAAGGCTGTCACAAGGCTTGTAAAAAAATGTAACCCTAAATGCTACGTACATTTGGACGCCACACAGGCTTTAGGAAAGATGAGAATAGATGTGGAAGATTTAGGGATAGATTTGTTAAGCGCTTCCGCTCATAAGTTTAACGGACCTAAGGGTGTAGGCTTATTATATAAGAAAAAAGGCTGTAATATAAAGCCGCTTATTGTGGGTGGAGGACAGCAGGGAAATTTCAGATCAGGTACCGAAAATGTGGCGGGAACGCTTGCCTTAAGCGTGGCATTAACTCTTGCGTATGATGACTTTGAAAAAAAAGAAACAATCTTAAAAAACCTTAAGTCACATTTTGTAGAAGAGGCGTCAAAAATTGACGGTGTTATAATAAACAGTCCGATAGCTGATGATTATTCGGATTCTATAGTTTCAGTTTCTATCAGGGATATAAGGAGTGAGGTCTTATTAAATGAGCTGTCAAAGTATGAGATTTGTATATCCGCAGGGAGTGCCTGTCACAGCTATGAGAAGAATATAAGCAGCAGAACACTTAATTCTATAGGGGTACCTAAGGAATTACAAAAATCTACGGTAAGATTCAGTTTCAGTTACGATAATACGATAGATGAGATAGATTTTACTGTAGAAAAATTAAAAGATGCTGTAGAAGAATTGAAAAAATATGTGAGAAGGTGAAATATTTTTATGAACAGAGCTTTTTTGATAAAGTATGGAGAAATAGGAATAAAGGGTAATAACAGAAGAATTTTTGAAAACAAGCTGATTAATATTATTGATATGTCTTTAAGGAACTCAAATCTTAAAGCAAAAATTTCCTATGAAGAGGGCAGAATTTATTGCCAAATGTTAGATGACAGTGACAGCAGGCTTGTGACCGACAAGCTTCAAAAGATTTTCGGTATTGTAGGGATTTGCCCTATGTTGCAATTACAGGATAACGGCTTTGATGATTTGGCTGATAATGTAATAAAATTCATTGAAGAGAATTATGAGGAGAAAAATTTTTCTTTTAAGGTCAAGGCTATGAGAGCAAGGAAAAACTATCCTTTAAATTCAATGCAGATAAATGAAGAATTAGGCGGTAGAATTCTTGAGGCATTTCCTGATACCTATGTAGATGTACATAAGCCTGAGGTGATGGTGCACGTTGAGATAAGAAGTAAGATAAATATTTTTACAAAGGTTATAAAGGGTCAGGGCGGTATGCCGCAGGGGACATCAGGCAGAGGTATGCTGCTCTTATCCGGTGGAATAGACAGTCCTGTGGCGGGCTATATGATGGCAAAAAGGGGTGTGGCATTAGATGCGGTGTATTTTCACGCTCCACCTTATACAAGCGAAAGGGCTTATCAAAAGGTCGTAGATTTAGCAGGGATTGTGGCAAGTTATTCCGGCAATATAAGACTGCATACTGTCAATTTTACCGAAATACAAAGATATATTTATGAAAAATGTCCTCACGATGAACTCACAATTATTATGAGGCGTTATATGATGATAATAGCACAAAAGCTTGCAGAAAAATATGACTGTACCGCACTTATTACCGGTGAGAGCCTTGCACAGGTGGCAAGTCAGACGATGCAGTCTATAAATGTGACCGATGATATCTGCAAACTCACCGTATTTAGACCTTTAATAGGTATGGATAAGGTGGATATTATAGAAATAGCGCAAAAAATAGGCACCTTTGAAACCTCTATTTTACCCTTTGAGGACTGCTGTACAATATTTGTGGCAAAACACCCGGTGACCAAACCGAAACTTGAAAGGATTAAGAAATCGGAGTTACATTTAAGGGAACACATAGATGAGTATCTTAGCAAGGCGTTAGAGGGTGTGAATACGATTTTTGTGCATTAAAATTTATTTATGATTTTTTATTGGATAGTTTTCATAATTTAAACACAATATAATTGTATAATCCCTTGCAGATAGTTGATTAACTATCGACCCCTCGTAGTGACTTTTATAGTCACATAGATATACCTTTGCTTATGTCTGCTTCGGAGTTGATTGATTTATCCGGGCAGACATAGGTATTTTAAATCCATTTTTTATTTCTTTGATATTCCTTGCTCATATTTATTATTTCTTTAAATATATCAGCTGTTCTATCCTCGTTTAAATTTTTTAAATTAGCTAAATTTTTTACCGAGTTGATTTTTTCATCTTCTCTTTTTTTGTCGTCTATAGGAATATTTTTTGATTTTTTATATTTATCAATTTCCGCTACTATTTCCATTCTTTTTATTAACAGGCCTATTATTTCCTCATCTACCTTATCTATTTTTAATCTTAGAAAGTCTAAATTGCTTTTTAACATATCAGCTCCTTTTACAAATAATCATATATTATAATTGAGGCGGCGGCTTCCACACACACAACAGCTCTCGGCACTATACAGCTGTCAAAGCGTCCTTTTAAATTCAGCGTCGTATTTTCTCCCGTTTTTAAGTTTACACTGTTTTGAGTGCGGGCAATAGACGGGGTGGGTTTTATCTTTACCGTAAAAATTATAGGCATACCGTTTGACAAGCCCCCAAGTATCCCTCCGGCATTATTTGTTGTGGTAAATATTCTGTTGTTTTCTATCCTTAATTCATCATTATATAAGCTTGCGGGCATTTCATTACAAAAGGGATTGCCGAAGTCCACACCCTTTATTGCGGGGATTGAAAATAACATCTGTGACAGTCTGCTCTCCAAACTGTCAAACATTGTTAAGCCCATACCTGCATATAAGCCTGTAACGGCGCATTCTATACTGCCGCCTATTGAGTCGTTGTTTTTAGAGTAGTTATCTATTTCCTTTTGCATCTGATCTGATTTATTTTCATCTATCAAAACAAAGGGTCGCTTAGATAAATTTTTCATCTGTTCTGACGGGTCTACGGGGTTGAATTTTTCGTCCTTTACATTTCCTATATTTAAAATATGAGCCGCAATATTTATATTATGCTTTTTTAATTCAGGAATTAAGATTGCACCTGCGGCAACTATTGCGGCGGTTAATCTGCCTGAAAATTCTCCCCCGCCATAAAAATCGTGGTATTGATGAAATTTCATAAATGCGGGATAATCACTGTGAGAGGGTCTTGGAATATCTTTTATCGCCTCATAAGAGCCGGCCCTTATGTCCTTGTTTCTTATCATAACGGCGATAGGAGATCCGCAGCTGTATCCGTTTCTTATACCTGATAGGATTTCTATTTCATCATCTTCTCTTCTTTTGGTATCAAATGAGTATAAGGGAGCTCTTTTTTTTAGCTGATTTTTAATTTCTTCAGGATAAATTTTTATTCCGGAGGGTAATCCTTCAAGGACAAAACCTATTGCATTTGAGTGGGATTGTCCGAATATTGACAGTTTTATTTTGTTTCCTATAAAAATTCCCATAGTGTAAATTTCCTTATAAATATTTTATATCTGCACCTAAGTCAGCCAATCTTTTAAAAAACAACGGATCGGATTTTGATACGAATTCCGCATTTTTTATGACAATATTACTATCTATCAGGCAGGACAGGGTAGCTGCGAGCATTATCATACGATGATCAAAATTAGTTTCTATATAAACAGGTGAAAAGTTATACGATTTTGTTATTCCACCCCTTATATACAGGGTATTGTCTTTATAATTTGATTCTATGCCGAATGCTTTAAATATTTCGATTATATTGAAAAGCCTGTCGCTTTCCTTTATTTTCAGCCTGTCCACATTATAAAAACTGCTGATTCCGTTTGCAAAGGCTGAAAAGACGGCAAGCACCGGCAGTAGATCGGGATTATCAACTATATCAAAGCTTATCGGTTTTATTAAGCTGTTTGAACCTGATACGAAAATTTTTTTGTAAGACGATTTTATTCCCATTTTTTGAATAATGTCTGTTATAATACTGTCCGGTTGTATGGAATTTTCAGGTAAATTTTCTATTATTATATTATTATTTTGCTCAGATAACAGTTTAACAGCCAAGAAAAATCCGGCATTTGAAAAATCGCTTTCAATATAATATTCGTTAAAACTGTTTTTATAAGTTAAATTTTTCGGCTTGATATAGCAGTTTTTTGTATGTATAATTTTTACCGAAAAATCATCAAGTACCTTTATGGTCATTAAAACATATCCTTTTGACACTGTTTGTGTATTGTCAGGAACTTTAATTTTTATCTCTTTATTAAAGATGGCTGCCCCCATAAGTATACCGCTTAAAAATTGGGAGGAAAGATTTGCATCTACTGTTAATTCTTCAGCATTTATTCTGCCGTTTATACTGATCGTTTCACCGTCAATTATCAGGTCTATTTTATTTTCTGTCAAAAAATCATAGATGCTCTCTATTCTTCTTTGTTTTAGCGAAGGCTCTAAAATAAAACAGGAATTAAGCCCCAAAACAGCGGATATAGCCAAAAAAAATCTGAAACTTGAGGCACTTTGTCTGCAATAAAAGGTGAATTTATGAGCGGATTTAATTTTATTAAATAACAGGCATTTGTCTATCGGAGTTACATCTATGCAGTTATCCGTTTGATTAATCTTTGCTCCTATGCTTCTAAGTATATCTATGGTGGTTGAAATATCGTCAGAATTATTGTTGCAAAATATTCTGCATTTATTATCTGAAAAGCAGGCGGCAATTAACGCTCTATGCAGATGTGACTTTGATGAAATTATAGATATTCTGCCCTGTAGTGTGCTTTTTTTAATTATTACATTCATTTTTTTATTCCGTTAAGTATTCATATAATAAACTTTTATCTATTTTTTTTATTTTGCATTTTCCGAAGTCTTCAAATAAAATAAGGGTTTGTTTTTCGTTATTATTCTTCTTATCCTTTAAAATATACGGTATCAAATCTTTTATTTCAAAAGGCATTTCTGTTTTCAGCATATAGTATTTAAGACATTCTATTAATATTTCATAGCTTTTAGAGTTTAATATTTTTTTATCAAGACACAGCTTTCCTATAAATGAAAGTCCCATAGCCACCGCTTCTCCGTGCGGGATTGAAAAGTCCGATTTTTTTTCAATAGAATGTCCTATTGTATGTCCCAAGTTTAAAATATTTCTAATTCCCTTATCATACAGGTCATCTTGTACTATTTTAAGTTTAATTTTTATACATTCTTTTAATAATATATCTATTTTATTATAGTCGATAATAAAATTTTCGGATTTGATTATTATACTTTCTTTTAAAAGCCCTATTATATATTCACCGCTTATACAGGCATATTTTATGATTTCGGCAATTCCTAAGGAAATATCTATGTTATTTAGGCTTTTTAAGAAACCCTTATAGATTAGTATATTATCCGCATAATAAAAGTTTCCGATAAGGTTTTTACCGTACTTTGAATTTACGGCATTTTTTCCTCCGATAGCGGCATCTACCATTGCAAGGAGGGTAGTAGGAACAAGTATCAGCTTCATACCCCGCATATAAAGACTTGCTGTAAGTGATACCATATCACATAGAACTCCACCGCCTAATGCTATGATATAGTCTGATCTTGAAAAATCATTTTTATATAAGGCTTCTATAATTTTTAGTACATTGTCTATGTTTTTATGTTTTTCTCCTGATTTTACTATATGAGTAAATAGGCTTATATCGGTATTTTTTAACAGTTCAAGTGTTTTATTTAAATAAATATCACTTAATATATTGTCGGTAATCAGCATTATTTTTTTAAGATTGACTTCATTTAAAAAGTATAAAATCTCATAGGAGTCCTTAAAAAAAATAATATTTGTTTTTTCGTTATTTAAAATTAAATTTTCCATATCATTTATTGATGCAGTTTCTTATTATATTCACATCTTTGTAAAGCTGTGAGAATTCTTGCAGGTCTAATGACTGTTCTCCGTCACTTAAGGCATATTTCGGGTTATTATGTACCTCTATCAATAAGCCGTCACACCCCGCAGCTGTGGCAGCTTTAGCCATAGGGATAACATAGCCTGACTTTCCTGTTGCGTGGCTCGGATCTACTATGATCGGAAGATGTGAAAGCTCTTTTATTACGGGGATTATTGAAAGATCCAAAGTATTTCTGGTGGCATTTTCAAAGGTTCTTATACCTCTTTCGCATAATATTATGTTTTCGTTTCCCTCCGACATAATATATTCTGCACTTTGTAATAATTCGTATACGGTATTTGCATAGCCTCTTTTTAATAATATAGGCTTGTTAATTTTACCGAGTGCTTTTAGAAGCTCAAAATTTTGCATATTTCTTGCGCCCACTTGAATTATATCAATTTCGTCAAACAAGGAAAGTTCGTTTATGCCCATAGCTTCCGATACAATTAAAAGTCCGCTACTTTTTTTTACTTCCGCTAAAAGCTTTAAGCCCTCATTTTTAAGCCCTTGAAAATCATAGGGTGAGGTGCGGGGTTTAAATGCTCCTGCTCGCAAAATTTTAATTCCGGTAGATTTAAGTGCGGTTGATATTTTAAGAATCTGCTCTTTAGATTCAACGGAGCAGGGACCGGCTATGATTTGAAATTCTCCTTTTCCTATGGAGGTGTTTCCTATTGTTATTACACTGTCTTCTCTTTTATAATTTCTGCCTGTTTTATTTAAATTCATTATCGTTAACCTACATTTTTTTTAAATAGTTTTCATTAATTACACAATTATACACTAATTCGGGTTTTAATTCCATATTTTTATTAAACAAAAAAAACACCTCCAATCAAATTATTTGAATGGGAGATGTTTTTGCTATGAATAATTACGAAAGTTAAATCTATTTTGAAACTTTTATTTTTTACAAGTACAAGTAAATGGGTAAAAATTGAAATTAAGCAGTGCCGGTGGTGGGACTCGAACCCACACACCCTTGCGGATAACAGATTTTGAGTCTGTCTCGTCTGCCAATTCCGACACACCGGCAAATAAAATAAAAATAATTTTCACATTGCGAATAATATCATAATTCAAGGGTATTGTCAATCAGTTTTCCTTGTTAAATTATAAATTGCGGGTGATTTTTAATATTCCGAAACTTAATAAGAACTCAAGAATATATATTTTATTGACGATTTTTAAAAAAAAGTATATACTATAGTTCAAATACTTCAAAAGTATTAAGAAATTTAAGAGGTGAATAAAGATGAAAAAAGGTAATTTGTCAATTAATAGCGATAATATTTTTCCTGTGATTAAAAAATGGCTCTATTCAGACCACGATATTTTTGTAAGAGAGCTTGTATCCAATGCGTCTGACGCTATCACAAAGTTGAAAAAACTGTCACTAATAGGAGAATATGCCTTTGATGATAACTATAAAGAAAGAATAGATATACAGATTTCTGCTGAAAACGGTACTATAAAGTTTTCAGATAACGGATTAGGTTTAACGGAAGACGAGGTAGTGGAATATATCACTCAAATAGCATTTTCAGGAGCCACCAAGTTCTTGGAAAATTATAAAGACAAGGCTACAGAGGATCAGATAATAGGACATTTCGGATTGGGATTTTACTCAGCCTTTATGGTAGCCAAGAGGGTGAGTATTGATACACTTTCCTATAAAGA
>CAUUFM010000025.1:0-10787 GCA_963544505.1 uncultured Lachnospiraceae bacterium
GAAAAGATTAAGAGAAATCCTTATTCGGTTTTATTACTTGATGAGATTGAAAAGGCGCATCCCGATATTTTTAATATTCTCCTTCAAGTTTTAGATGACGGTCATATTACAGATTCTCACGGAAGAAAAATAAGTTTTAAAAATACCATAATAATTATGACTTCAAATGTTGGGGCAAAAAACATTGTAGCTCCTAAAAATCTCGGATTTATAAGTTCTGATGATGATAATATAAAATATGCAAATATGAAAAACAGGGTAATGGACGAGGTCAAGAAATTATTCAAGCCGGAAATGCTTAATAGAATAGATGAGGTAATAGTTTTCCACGAACTTTCAAAAAATGATCTTGAAAAGATAAGTGATTTACTGTTAAATCAACTTGCAGACAGAGTAAAGAAACAATTAGGAATTACATTACATTTTAATAATGAATTAAAAACATTTATTCTTAAAAACGGCTATGATAAGACATTTGGAGCAAGACAATTAAAAAGAGTAATCCAATCGGAAATTGAAAACAGGTTGGCGGACGCCTTACTTGATGGAAAAATATCTAAAAATTCTGATATCAATATCGGCATAAATAATAATATTATTATTTTTAAAAATAAAACAACAAAGGCAAGTAGTTCAAAAAGGAGATCAAAGGAAAATGCAAGTAGTAAATGAATTGATTAAAGCAGATGACGATAATACTTTAAGTTTTGGAGATTTTACTTTAAATACAAAATCAAAAAAAGAAAATTTTAAATTTAAAGGTGATTTGTATAATGTAAAGACTTACAACGAAATTACAAGACTTGAAAAAAATGACGGATTCTTATATGAATCGGTGCCCGGCACGTCCGTATTCAATTTAAAGTTAAATAAAAATGAAATATCTTTTAAAGTTGTGGGTAATGTCGATTCTCAAATTACTATAGGACTTGAAGAAAATACTGACTATTGTGTAAAAATAGGTAAAGAAGATGTGGGTTGTATGAAAACGGGAATAGGAGGAAAACTTAATTTAAGCATAGAACTGAATCCGAATGAAGCTGTAGATGTTGAGATTTCAAAGAATAATTAAGTATGCCCGCTAAAAAATTATTTTTTTGTCAGAATTGTGGTTATGAATCTGTTAAGTGGTTGGGACAATGTCCCGGTTGCAAAGAATGGAATAGCTTTGTAGAAGAGCCGACAACGAAAAAAATATCAGCTGTTGGCTCTTCTTCGTATATAGAAGCAAAACCGAGTATTCTAAAAAATATAAGTGCCGGATTCAATAAAAGGATTTCTACAGGAATCAATGAATTTGATAGAGTATTGGGTGGAGGTATTGTTTCAGGCAGCTTGATATTAATAGGCGGAGAGCCCGGAATCGGTAAATCTACTTTGTTAATGCAAGCCTGCATAAATTTGAGCAAAGATATAAGATTATTATATGTTTCAGGTGAAGAATCTGAAGAGCAAATCAAAGGACGGGCAGATAGAATAAATCAAACTAATGATAATTTTTTGCTGTTTTGTAATAATAGTCTGGAAAATATTATTGATGTAATCACAAAAGCTTCTCCAAAAGTTGTGGTAATAGATTCCATACAAACTGTTGTATCTGAAAATATTTCATCTGCTTCGGGAAGCGTATCTCAGGTTAGGGAAAATACAGCCTCTATATTGAGAATAGCAAAGGAAAATGATATTACATTCTTTATAATCGGGCACGTGACAAAAGACGGTATGGTAGCAGGTCCCAAAGTTTTAGAACATATGGTAGATACCGTTCTTTATTTTGAGGGTGAAAACACTTATTTCTATAGGGTATTAAGAAGTATAAAAAACCGGTTTGGATCAAATAATGAGATTGGAATTTTTGAGATGTCTGTTAAAGGCTTAGTTGAGGTTATCAATCCGTCGAAATATATGTTAAATGAACTAAGCAGTAATAACAGCGGTTCAGTGATTACCTGTACTGTTGAGGGAACAAGGGCGATATTGCTTGAATTACAGGCTTTAGTGGCAGACAGTATTTTTCAACTGCCGAGAAGAACAAGCTACGGAATAGATTATAATAGAGTTAATCTCTTAATGGCGGTATTGGAAAAGAAATTAAACCTTAAACTTATGAATTGTGATATATATATCAATGTAGCCGGAGGTTTAAAAATAACAGAACCGTCGGCAGATTTAGCCGTTGTAATGTCTACAATATCATCTTATAAAAATCTGGTGATACCACAAAGTACGGTCGTTTTTGGAGAAGTGGGATTAGGCGGAGAGGTAAGAGGTGTAACAAGGGCGGAAAATAGGGTATATGAGGCGATAAAGCTCGGTTTTAAGATTGTCATTATGCCTTATTTAAATTATACGGAAACGAAAAATATTAAGGAAATAAAAATAATATATATAAAACATATTTCGGAAATTTTATCTTTAATTAATAGAGGAACTATAGATTTATGAAAAAAGAAAGCGGATTTTTTAAAAGTTCAGATGAGAAAAATAATATTTATTATGTAATTTGGGAACCTGATGATTGTGAACCCGTAGCCGTGCTACAAATAATTCACGGTATGATTGAACACATTGGAAGATATGAAGAACTTGCACGTTTTTTAACAGCAAATAAAATTGCGGTAATAGGAAATGATATGCTTGGTCACGGAAACACCGCAGCAAATAAAAAAGATTTAGGGTTTTTTGCATATAAAAACGGAAATAAAATTTTAATGAATGATGCCTATACTGTACACACAATAGGATTAAAAAAATTTCCTAATTCAAAGCATTTTTTATTAGGTCACAGTATGGGCTCATTTATCGTAAGGCAATTTTTATATACCTACCCGCATTCCGACATTTCCGGAGCATTGATTATAGGCACTGCGCAGTCTTCTCCCAATATTTTAAGGCTTGCCAGATTACTGGCAGATTCATATTGTAAAACATTCGGAGGCAGACATAGAAGTAAGCTTATATGTGCCTTGACAATAGGAAAAAAAAGAAGAATTTTCAAAAACGAAAACAATATTTTTGCCTCTATGACAACCGATAATAAAGAAATAGAAAAACTTAAAAATGATGAATTTTGTAATTTCTTCTTTACTGTATCAGGATACAGAGATATGTTTGACGGTATAGCTAATCTCTATCTTCCGAAAAATTTATCAAGAGTAAGCAAAAAGATACCTATATTGATAAGCAGCGGTTCAATGGATCCAATCGGAAGCTTCGGCGTAGAGCCTGAGCGCGTATATAATCAGTATAAAAAACTTGGTGTTGAAGACATAACTCTTAAACTATGGAGAGGACTAAGACACGATATCATACACGAAAAAAATAAAGAAAATGTATACAAATATCTATATTCTTGGATAAATAATCACATAGATAATAAGGAGAAAAAATGAAATTTGTAATACAAAGGGTGTTAAATGCAAATGTAACTGTAGAAGAAAAGACAGTAGGGCAAATTGACAAAGGATTTTTAGTATTAGTAGGCATTGTTAATGATGATACCGTGACAGATGCTGATAAACTTATTAAAAAGCTCTTGAATATGAGAATTTTTGATGATGAAAACGGTAAAATCAATTTATCATTAAATGATGTGAACGGAAGTATTCTAATGGTATCACAGTTTACACTGGCAGCCGAATGTAAAAAGGGTAACAGACCGAGCTTTACTAACGCTAAAGAACCTGTGATTGCAAAAGAAATGTTTGACTATATCGTAAATGAATGTAAAAAACAGGTAAAATGCGTTGAAACAGGTGTTTTTGGAGCATATATGAAGGTATCTCTTGTAAATGACGGTCCGTTTACTATTGTATTAGATTCCACTGAATTATGATTGGTTCTTTTAAAAATACAATAATTGTTGACAAAATTATTGACATAATGACATTTAAATGATAGAGGAAGGTTAATTTATGGAAAAAAACAATTTAATTTTAATAGGAATGCCCGGTTGCGGAAAGACAACGGTCGGTGGAGAGCTTGCAAAATCTTTAAAATATCAATTTATAGATGCAGATGTGCTAATAGAAGAAAGAATGAATATGAGCTTGGAGCAAATAATATCAAAGTATGGAATAGATAAATTCCACGAGATTGAGGGCGACATTAATTCATCTATAAATGGAGAACATCAAGTAATTTCTACCGGTGGCAGCATAATTTATAATTCAAATGCTATGGAACATTATAACAAAATAGGCACGATAGTCTATTTAAATCATACTTATGAGGAGTTAAAAATTCGTCTGGGTGATCTTAAAAAAAGAGGGGTTACTGTAAAGCCCGGTCAAACCTTATATGATTTATACTTGGAAAGAATCCCTTTATATGAAAAATATGCGAATGTAAATGTAAAAATTCCTTTCGGTAAAATACCTGTAAAGGATACTGTAAATATTGTAATTGATAAATTAAAGGAAAATTCCACAAACATCTATTCGTTAAACTAAGCTTTGGCGAATAGATGTTTGTTCATATATCGGAATTAACAAGTACCCTCCTGCATATATTGTGGCATATCTGTCAAGATTATTTAATTTCATAATTTCATTTTTAATCTCTTTTCTAATATCTTTATTATCCTCCAAATTATAATTATTAAAATATCTATTTATTAAACCGTCAACAGTATCTCCATTAACTATCAATACACTGTCATATCCGATTTTTTTTAAGCTGTAGAAGTCCATATAATTTATTTTTACATCAGCAACCTTAGAATTTGAATGAAAAATAAGGATAGCTCCAATTACGATAACTAAAACAAATAATATAGAAATTGTCGCAAAACCGCCAATATATTTCTTTACCGTCTTATTATATTTATTAAACTTAATAGAATGATTTGTATTGGATACTGTCATTGCTTTTCCTTTCCGCTAAATCACAGCATAAAAATAATTACAATCACAAACAAATGTTTGTAAAATAATTATATTATACAAACATTTGTTTGTCAATATTTATTTTTATTTAATCCAATCACTATTTTTTTAAGTTTAATTATAAAGTTTATATTTACAATTCGGATTTTCAAACAGAAGTTTTCTATTCTTTTGATTCTTTTACATATTGTTGAATTGCATCACATATATACTGTGCCATTCCATACCCGAATTTATCAAAGTTGTTTTTAAACTCCGGGTTTTTAACATATCCATAACCTATGCTTGAAAATACATCTATTTTACAATCAAAAGAATATTCACAAATATGTTTATGTAATCTTTTTGCCAAGTTTACATTTTCTTTAGATGTAGGACTTAGTTTGTTTGACATATTTTCAGAAAAAGCAAAGAAGATTTTATTAAAACCGGCAGTAATTTCTTCCTCTTTTCCTTTTTGTTTTTCTAAAGATTGTTCAATAACTTCCTTTCCATAGATATTAATTGCGTCTTGCTTATATTTTTGATTGTACTGATATCTAAAACCGTTAAATTTCTCTTTCGTTGACATAGGAACTCTCCTTTCTTTTGACTCAATTGTCTTAGTTAATGTATCTATAAGTGTTAGAAGCCTTTGTTTTTCCTCTTGCATTAAAATCAGTTGTTTTTTTAGATGAGATAATATTTCATTTTCCTCTTGTTTTATCAACTCTTTTATCTGTTTTAAAGAAAATCCTAAATGCTTATAAAATAATATCATTTGTAAAAGTGACATATCATCTTCAGAATAATATCTGTATCCATTCTCTTTTTTTTGAGGGGAAAGCAATCCAATCTCATCATAATGGTGTAAAGTGCGCACCGATACACCGCTTATTTCACTGACCTTTTTAATTAAATACATATCTTTGCCTCCTAACAACTATAAGTATAAACTATAACATTGTGTTATAGTCAATATTTTTTTAAAAATTTTTATTTATAAAATCAATCTATATTATAATTTAATATCAAAACATTTGTTCATCAATATTTATTTAAAACAAACAAAATCAAAATTTTCCTTTATTTTAGCATTGCTTTTGTTCGTTTATTGTGTTAATATTCAAAAAGATTGTAATTTCAAAAAAGGGAGCTATGATATTTTATGAAAACAAAAGGCACACAAAAAAGAGAACAAATATTAGATTTTTTAAGAGAATATTTTTCATATCACAATTATCCTCCTACCGTTAGAGAAATAGCCGAAGCTGTGGGATTAAAATCGCCGGCATCTGTACACACTCATCTTAATATATTGGAAAAACAGGGTCTTATTAAAAAAAATCCGTTCAATTCAAGAGCTATAGAAATAATAGAAAATAATACAGAAGAAACTGTCCTCAGTTCCAATACAGAAGAAATAAATCAAAATACAATATCTTTACCGATAATCGGACATATAGCCGCAGGTACCCCTGTCTTTGCTGAAGAAAATATAGAAGACTACTTCCCCATTCCTGCCGCTTATGCCCCTAAAGGCACGTCATTTATGCTCAAGGTTCACGGCGAAAGTATGATAGAAGCAGGAATATTTGACGGAGATCTAATAATGGTTAATCAGCAAAATACAGCCAACAACGGTGATATTGTGGTTGCTCTTATAGGTGACAGTGCAACTGTAAAAACATTTTATAAGAAAGAAGGACACATAATATTAAAACCTGAAAATGCCTCTATGGAACCTTTTATAGCAGATGATGTGATGATACAGGGAAAAGTATTCGGAGTATATAGATTTTTTAAATAAATAATATCAATAATTTTTATTTAAAAAAACACCTACATCAAAAATTTCATATTTGATGTAGGTAAATACAGCTGAGTGTCAAAGCGATTCCAAGCTTACTTCTTTCCCGTCCTGCCACAATCTTTCAAGATCATAAAAGCTTCTGTTTTCAGAGTCAAATATATGAACCACTATATCTCTATAGTCCATAAGTATCCAGGTATCTCCATTCTTTCCCTCTATATTTTTGGGTATTACTTCGATTTTTTCCAAAGCCTCTTCTACCGCATCTTGCATAGCCAAAATCTGATGCTTATTATCTCCGCTACAAATTATAAAATAATCAGCCATCACACTGATATCACTTATATTTATTATCTTAATATTTTCAGCTTTTTTATTATCAAGTGCTTGAAATATAATTTTAACTAACTCCTTAATATCTTTATTTTCAGCCATTTTTTAACCTCCTAAAATTTAATCATCAATCAAAAATTTTAAATAAAATTCATTTGCAGTTAAAGTATCACTATGTAAAATATTTCTGCTCAAAGATAACCAAACAAGTACCTTATTCAATATATAAGCCACCGTTCTATCTAAGTTTGTATTAAACGCCAAAAATCTTGCCTTGTCCAAGACTTCAGGATCTTTCGTAAAAAATCTTCCACCCTCAATAAAATCCGCTGTATATATCAGCTTTTCAAGATTATTCATATTTTCTTTTCCGGTAGTATGATATCTGATTGCATTCAGTATCGAAATATCAGTGATATTAAAGGCATTTCTTGCCATTATAGGAGCGGTAATTGAATGAATTATTTCCGGATTTGCAAGATCCTCATTTTTTAAAATAACATTATTATCTTTACATAATTTAATCTGTTCATTGATTTCAATATTTTTGGTACAATCGTGAATGAGTCCTGCCAACATAGCCTTTTCCACGTCTTCACTGTATCTCATAGCAAGACAACCTGCCGTATGCATAACACCTATAGAGTGTTGATATCTTGAATGTTTCAAGCTTTTTTTTAAAGCTTCGTCAATATATTCATATTTTTGATGAAACGGCATCTTATTTTTAAACATCTTTATACAATCCTTTTTCATTGATAAAATCCATCACTTTTTTCGGAATGAAATCGTCACATCTAAGACCATATTTAAGTTTTTCTCTTATCATAGTAGATGAAATAAAATCTATTTTCGACGAAATAAAATCTATTTTCGCATTGTATTTTTTATTCAGATACTCTATTCTGTCTAAAATATCAGTGGAATAATTACCTCCCTGCCTTTTAGCAACAAGTATTCCGGCAATACTTAAAATTATCTCCGGGTTTTTCCATTTTTCTATATCAAACAATGAATCCTCGCCGATAATAAAGTAAATATCAGCATCGGGATATTCTTTATTAAAATGTTGCAGTGTAAGATAGGTATAATCAATTCCCTGATGTTTTATCTCATAATCATCTGCAATAAGTCCGTTTTTTGAAATACAGGCAAGTCTTGCCATTTCAAATCTTAAATTATCCGCAGTCTTTTCCTTATTCAGCTTATGTGGCGGTTGTCCGCTGACTAAAATATGTACCCTGTCTAAATTATATTCATCTTTAGCTGCAAGTGCCAACCTTATATGAGCATTATGTATCGGATCAAAAGTTCCTCCAAAAATTCCAAGCCTTAATCTTCTATTATTTACAGTATTCAAATTCAATTCCGCCGACATTTACAGTATCCCCATCTTTAATTCCCAAATTTTTAAGTTCTTTTTCTATTCCGCTTTCCTTAATAAAATTTTGAAAAAAGTTAAATCCTTTGGCAGATTCAAGATTTGTGTAACCCAGCATTTTATCAATCTTAGAACCGATTACAATATAAATATCACCATCTTTACCGGTCCGTTTTTCTATTTCAAAACCTGTTCCTTGATTTTCTTTGCTAAAGTTTAAGTTAAATTCCGAATCAAAGACCATAGTGTTCTTGGGAATATTCTGTAAAATGTTATATATATCATTAATCAATTCATTTACTCCAAAACCTGAAACTGTTGAAATTGCATAGATTTTTGAATTAGGAAATTTTATATTCAAATCATCAAGTATCAAATTAAGATCATCTTCAGTCATTGTATCCGTTTTATTCGCAACCAACAAAATGGGCTTATTTATAATATCGGGATTGAATTCTTTAAGCTCTTTTAAAACAGCTTTTATGTCATTTTCTATAGTTTCTATATCCTGACTTGAAATATCGACTAAATGAATTAAAATTCTGTTTCTTTCTATGTGCTTTAAAAAGTTATGACCCAAGCCTACTCCGTCAGATGCTCCCTCTATAATACCGGGGATATCCGCTATCAGAAATCCTCTGCCCTCCCCTAAATTAACCATTCCAAGATTGGGATCTATTGTAGTAAAAGGATAATCAGCTATTTTAGGGTTGGCATTGGTAACTCTTGCTAAAAAAGAGCTTTTTCCCGCATTAGGCAAGCCTACAAGTCCGACATCGGCTATCAGTTTAAGTTCCAATATAATATCCAATTCCTTAGCATCTTCTCCGGGCTTGGCATACCTTGGGGTCTGCATAGTAGAAGTGGCAAAATGCATATTTCCGATGCCTCCTCTGCCACCATTAAGTATAGTAAATTTTCCGTCGGTAGATGACATATCTACTATGACCTTTCCTGATTGTGCATCTTTTATGATAGTGCCGTCGGGAACCTTTAAAATAATATCATTTCCATTTTTTCCGTGGCAACGTCTTTTTCCGCCCTCTTCACCGTCGGTAGCACTATACTTTTTATTATAATTGAAATGTCCTAATGTATTTAATCCCTTTTCTACAACAAAAATAACATCTCCGCCATTTCCGCCGTCTCCACCGTCAGGACCTCCATTCGGTACATATTTTTCTCTTCTAAAAGAAATATGACCGTTTCCGCCTTTTCCTGAACGAACAGTAATTTTAGTAATATCTTTAAACATTAAATCTCCTATTATTTAAAAAAATCCCTCCTACACAAATAGGAGGGAATAATGTTTAACTAAATCAAACAGCTTCTTCTCTTTCAACAATTGATACTTGTTTTCTATCTCTACCTTTTCTGGAAAAACGAACGATTCCGTCCTTTAATGCAAACAAAGTATCATCTTTACCACGTCCTACATTAACACCCGGATGAATTTTTGTACCACATTGTCTATATAAAATATTTCCTGCTTTTACAAATTGTCCGTCTGCTCTTTTTGCTCCAAGTCTTTGAGATGCTGAATCACGACCATTCTTTGTAGATCCGACTCCCTTTTTATGAGCAAAAAACTGAAGGTTCATATTTAACATTTGTTACACCTCCCTTGTGCTAAAATTAACAAATTCTCCATAAAGTCCGTTTTTATTCGATAAGTCTTTCATTCCAAGCTCAAATGCCTTAATCAAAAGCTCACTTTCCTTAGATGGTGTGTCTTTAAAAATACATTTAATATTTGCACCGACTTCATCTAAAGATATTAAAGCCTTATCCTCAGTAAATCTTTCAATAGAATTTATAGTATTTATTGCACTAAATGAAATAGCAGCACATACTATATCCTCTCCGCTTTCTGCATAATCGGAATGTCCGTTTACCCAAAATCCCATATAATGCCCGTCTTTAGACTTTATGATTTCAACATTCGTCATCAGTTACGATAATGAATAAATTAAAGATTGATTTTTTCAATCTTCAGTCTTGTATACTGCTGTCTATGACCTTGCTTTTTGTGATAACCTTTTTTAGGTTTATACTTGTATACAATAATCTTTTTGTCCTTGCCGTTTGCCAATACAGTAGCTGTAACCTTGCTTGCGGCAACTTCTTTTCCAACTTTTAAAGCTCCGTCATTTACCGCTAATACATTGTCAAATGTGTATGCAGTATTTTCTTCAACGCCCAGCTTTTCTACTTTTATTATATCGCCTTCGCTTACCTTATACTGCTTTCCGCCTGTTTCAATAATTGCGTACATTTAGGTTTATTCCTTCCTTTCTTGCAGTACTCGCCGATTGCGGTAACTTAAACAGTTTTAAAACCTCATCGAGCGGCATCCTATAGAATATAGCATAAATATAATTTTATGTCAATAGCT
>CAUUFM010000026.1:0-10729 GCA_963544505.1 uncultured Lachnospiraceae bacterium
TGTGGAGATGGGAGTGGCTCTAAGTATTTCCCGAAGTATTATACTGAATGATTAGAAATACTATTGACAAAGGGTATAAAAGCTATTATACTTTCGATATATGAGGATACTATGTATAAAATTAATATTAAATGGATAAAGGAGTAAATTTTATGGAAGAAAAAATCAAGGAAATTATTGCAGAGCAGTTGAATTGCAGCACGGACAGTATTGACTACAAGACTTCCTTCAAAGATGACTTGTCGGCAGATTCCTTGGATTTATACCAATTAGTTATGGCTTTAGAAGATGAGTATTCAATTGAAATAGCATCTGAGGATTTGGAAAGATTGACTACAGTAGGGTCTGTAATAGAATACTTAAAAGAAAAAGGACTGGAATAATTTTTTAATTTAGCCATATACGGTGAAATCCGAATGTGGCTCTTTTTAAATAATTTAAATGTCTAAGGTTTTAGGAGGGGTTAATATGAGAGAAGTTGAACTTGATATGCTAAAAAGACATCTTTATAACAGCAAATACTGTGTTTGTCTCTTGGGAAAGGGTTTGGACTACGAGTCGGGGATAGTAAATATTAGAGATGATGATGACAGCTACGACATCGAAGAAAACTACGGGCATTCATTTGAAGAAATCTTCAGTTATCCTTTCTTAAATACCAGACCCGAAGAAGTATTTAGGGTATATAAGGATAAGATAATTCAACAACTGGAAAAAGAGCCGGGAGAATCATACAAGGCTCTTAAACAGTTGGAAGATCGCGGTCTTATCAAGTATATGATTACAAGAAGTGCCTATGGAATGGCTAAAAAGGCGGGCTGCAATAATGTGATAGAGATGAAAGGCAATTATTATAAACTTATTTGCAGCAAGTGCGGAAAAACAGTAAATATAGATGAAATAGATTTATCAGGTAAAAAGATACCGAACTGTACGAATTGTTCATCGCTGCTAAGACCCGCAACCACATTATTCGGAGAAATGGTTTCCATTGATTTAATAACAAGGGCGACGGAAGAGGTAAGCAAGGCGGATTTGCTCATAGTTATCGGAGCAGGGCTTGTAAGTACGCTTTGTGATCATATGGTTAAGTATTTTTCCGGTGATAATTTAGTTTTAATTCATCAAAACAAGGAGGTAGCTGACGCAAAAGCGGAGCTTGTTATTTATGAAACTCCGGCGAATGTTTTGCCGAGGCTTTTATGATTTTTTATGAAAATAAGAACCAGATATGCACCCAGTCCCACAGGCAGAATGCACGTCGGCAATTTGCGTACCGCTCTTTATGCCTATTTAATCGCAAAGCACGAGGGCGGAGAATTCTTATTGCGTATAGAAGATACGGATAGAGAAAGATATGTAGAAGAGGCTACCGATATTATTTATAGGACAATGAAGTCTACAGGTCTGATATATGACGAGGGTCCTGATATAGGCGGTTCGTTCGGACCTTATGTTCAAAGTGAAAGATATGCTTCGGGAATTTATATGAAGTATGCCGAGGAATTGGTAGAAAAGAATGAGGCATATTACTGTTTTTGTGATGAGGATAGATTAAATTCATTAAAACAGGGTTTTTCCGATAAGGAAATAGTGATGTATGACAAGCATTGTCTTCATATGTCAAAAGAAGAGGTAAAAGCCGCCTTGTCTGCCGGAAAGCCGTTTGTTATCAGACAGAATATAGATAATGAGGGTACCACCACTTTTAAAGATGAAATTTATGGAGAAATTACGGTAAATAACTGTGAGCTTGATGATATGATTTTGATTAAGTCGGACGGTTATCCCACCTATAATTTTGCAAACGTGATTGATGACCATTTAATGGGAATTACCCACGTTGTAAGAGGAAATGAATACCTAAGCTCCGCTCATAAGTATACAAGACTTTATAAGGCTTTCGGTTGGGAAGAGCCTATCTACATACATTGTCCTTTAATTACAAATGAGGAACATCAAAAATTAAGTAAACGAAGCGGACATTCTTCTTATGAAGATTTGGTTGAACAGGGTTTTTTAACCGAGGCT
Organism: uncultured Lachnospiraceae bacterium; assembly: GCA_963544505.1. Lineage (GTDB taxonomy): Bacteria > Bacillota > Clostridia > Lachnospirales > Lachnospiraceae > CAUUFM01. Next base: position 2,032 of record CAUUFM010000026.1, read on the forward strand.
ATAATTAATTTTGTTGCACTGTTAGGCTGGAGTCCTAAAGACAACAGGGAGATGTTCAGCCTTAAGGAGCTTGTAGAGGAGTTTGACTACAGGCGTATCGGAAAAGCACCCGCCGTTTTTGATATGGTCAAATTGTCTTGGCTTAACGGTGAGTATATAAAGGCTATGGATTTTGAAGAATTTTATGAAAGAACCGAGCCTATTTTAAAAGAAGCATTAAGGGCGGATATAGATTTAAGAGATGTTGCGGCAATGGTAAAGACCAGAATAGAGAGGTTTACGGACATAAAAGATATGGTAGATTTCTTTAATGAGGTTCCGCCTTATGATCTTGATATGTATAATAATAAAAAGTTTAAAACAGATCCTGTAAATTCTCTTTCCATATTAAAAGAGGCTTATCAGATATTAAAGTCTGTTGATGATTTTTCTAATGACGGACTTTTTGAAAATTTACAGAAAATGGCTGATAAAAACGAGGTCAAGACAGGAAAACTTATGTGGCCGTTAAGGGTTGCGGTATCAGGAAAACAGACGACTCCTGCCGGAGCAACCCAGATAATGTCCGTTATCGGCAAAGCTGAAACTTTATCAAGAATAAATGCCGCTATTATCAGACTTGAAGAAAATGTTTAATTGGGAGGTTAAGAATTTGGCTAAAAAAGAGAAAAAACAAAAAAAAGAAAGAGTAGTAGTAGAAACCCCTGTAGAGCTCACTAAATATTATTTTTTGGCTGATGTATATGCTGTTGTCTCGGTTGAGGCGGAAGATTTATCAGATGCCAAACAAATGATAAAAGAATTAAAACCTGATGATTTTATAAACTTTAAACTTAAAAAGGCAAAGCTTATCAATCCTAAGCTTTATGCACCGGTGGAAGAAGAGGATACCGATGATGAGGACGAGGAAGATGAGTCTAATAGAAACAGACACGGCAGAAATGATGAAGATGAGGATATGGAGCCGAGTATGGCATAATGAGTACTGCTATATATGTACACGTCCCGTTCTGTGTTAAAAAGTGCGGATACTGTGATTTCTTATCTATGAATGCAGATGATACGGTGATTGATGATTATTTTAAGGCACTTTACAGACAGATAGTTTTGGAAGCCGAAAATATAAATGACGGAGTAAGCTCTATTTACATAGGTGGCGGAACTCCGTCTTTTGTTAATGAAAAATATATTGTGGGTTTGCTTGATGCAGTTTATAATAATTTTAAAGTTTTTAAAGATGCTGAAATAAGCATTGAAGCAAATCCTTTCAGCAGTACAACCGATAAACTCAAAACATATTATAATTCAGGTATAAACAGAATCAGTTTCGGATTACAATCAACTAACGACAGATTATTGAAAATTTTAGGAAGAGCACATAATTATGAAGATTTTTTAAGAAGTATCGACATCGCTTTGAGTGCGGGCTTTGATAATATTAATGCAGACCTCATTTATTCCGTACCTAAGCAATCGTTGTATGATTTTAAAGATAGTTTAATGAAGGTTGTTAAGCTTAAACTGACTCATATATCCGCATACAGCCTGATAATAGAACCAGGGACACCATTTTATGAAAGGTATCATTCAGATGAGGAAAACAGAGCAAAGTGCGGATTTAGCGGGGCATTATGTTCTGAGGATACAGATATAAAAATGATGTGGGAGGCTCATAATATTTTAGACAAATATGGGTACAAGAAATATGAGATTTCAAACTATGCTTTTAATAATTATAAATGCAGACATAATTTAGCCTATTGGAAACGATATGATTATTTCGGATTCGGGATAGGAGCCGCATCTTTATTTAAAGGAAAAAGATTTTCCGTAATTAGAGATCTTGAAAAATACATTTATCTTTTAAATAAAGAAGATCTTGATATTAGGGATATTTACGAAAATATCGAGGTTTTGTCAAAAAATGATGAGATTTCAGAGGCATTAATTCTCGGGTTAAGGCTTAACGACGGTATAGATATTACAGAGATTAATGCAAGATATAAGATAGACATACTTAATTTATATAGAAATGAAATAGATAAAAATATCACTTCGGGTTTGCTTAAAAAGGCAAATAACAGGTTATTTTTGACAGATAACGGAGTAAATTTGGCGAACCTTGTAATGAGTGATTTTATATTATAGGAGGGTTGATTTGTTAAGCGGTTACGAATTAAAATTTAAAAAATATATTGATGATGTCAAGTCCACCTGTCATTATTTAATAAACAAAAAGACGGGAATGAGGGTTTTATTTTTAGAAAACGATGATGAAAACAAGGTTTTTTCTATAGGATTTAAAACTAAGGTACATAATAATACCGGAGTGGCTCACATTTTGGAACATTCCGTACTTTGCGGTTCAGAAAAGTATCCGATTAAAGATCCTTTTATTGAGCTTGCAAAGGGTTCTTTAAACACCTTTCTTAATGCTATGACATATCCGGATAAGACGCTTTATCCTGTGGCAAGTACTAATGACAAAGATTTTAAGAATCTTATGAGCGTTTATTTAGATGCGGTTTTTAATCCGAATATCTATAAGCATAAAGAAATATTTATGCAGGAGGGCTGGCATCACGTATTGAACAATAAAGAAGATAATATTACTTATAGCGGTGTTGTTTATAATGAAATGAAAGGAGCCTATTCTTCCGCATCGGATTTGCTGTCACGAGAGGTGGAGAAGAGCATTTTTAACAATCACTCCTATGGCTATGATTCGGGAGGAGATCCTGCACATATAATAGATCTGACCTATGAGGATTTTTTGGAATTTCATAAAAAAAACTATAATCCCTCAAATGCGTATTTATATTTTTACGGAAAACTTGATATTAAAGAGCATTTAAAATTTATTGATGAAAATTATATAAATGCTTATGATAGAGTGGAAAACTTGGAAACAATAGAAATGCCCAGTCCTAAGGATATAATAAAGGAGGTAAAAGCTCCCTATCCTGTGGCTGACGATAATAAAATTGAAACCTTAAGTCAATTTTCTTATAATGTGGCTGTTGACATAAGAGAGGATACAAATCTGTATCAGGCACTTGACATCTTATGTTATGTTCTGGTAAATGCACCCGGGGCACCTATTTCAAAGGCACTATATGATGCGAAAATAGGAGAAGATGTATCTGCAAGTTTTGACACCCCTTATATAAAGCCGTTTATTAAGATAACAGCCGCAAATGCGGATATAAAAAGATTTGATGAATTTAAAAGTATCATTGACGATGTTTTAAATAGGGTGGTAAGAGAGGGAATAGATAAAACTGCTCTTTTAGGAGCCATAAACACTTCAGAATTCAGTTTCAGAGAGTCTGATTTCGGAACATATCCTAAGGGGCTTTTGTATTATCTCACCCTGCTTGATTCGTGGATTTATGATGACGATAAGCCTACGGTTTATTTAGAACAGTTTAAGATGTTTGATTTCTTAAAGAAAAATATAGATACCGGATATTTTGAGAACACGGTTAAAAAATATATCTTGGAAAATGAGCATAAAACGTTTGTGGCTATTTATCCTAAGCTTAATTTGCAGGAAAAAATAGATGAAGCATTAAATAAAAGGGCTTGCGAATATAAAAAATCATTATCAGGTGATGAGATAACAGCCTTAATTGACGAAAATATAGGATTAGGGCAGTACCAGAGTGCTCCTGACAGGAAAGAGGATACCGATAAAATTCCTATATTAAATTTAAGTGATATAAAAAAGGAAAGTGCAGTTTATGAGCTTGATAAGGCAAAGATAGGTGATAACCTTTATCTGTCGCATATTTGTGAAAGCAACGGAATTTTTTATTCAAGATTTATGTTCGATGCGGATATTAATATGGCTTATTTGCCTTATTTATCTATTTTGAGCAATGTTTTAGGAATGGTTGACACCGAAAATTACAGCTATAATGAGCTTAGAAATCAGATAAATGTGAATTTGGGAGGCTTGCGTGTTGATACGATAAATTACAGCTCCTCAAAGGATAAGGATAAATATAAGGTATTTTTAAGTTTAAATATGAAAGGTCTGTTTTCAAATATTGAAAAGGGCTTGCTTCTTGCGAAGGAGGTTTTACTTAAGTCAAAGCTTGATGATAAGGGCAGAATAAAGGAGATATTGCAGGAAACCAAGATAGAACTTGAAGAGAGTATAATAAGATATGGAAATAATTATGCCTCATCTGTGGCAGGCAGCATAGTAAGTGAGGCTTTAAGAGCTTCGGATTTATTGAAAGGTTTGGCTTTTTATGATAAATTAAATCAGATTTTAAATGACTATGAGAATGAATTTTATCCCTTGATTAAAAAACTTAAAAATCTTATGAATTATCTGATATGCAAGGAGCGTTTGGTAATAAACTATACCGGAAGCCTTAAAGGAAGTAAAATTTTTGAGGAAAAGGCGGGAGATTTTATTAAGGATTTACCGAAGTCTGAACCCCTTAAAGATATTGATGAAAAGTTAAGTGTTTATAAAAATACGGGAATTATTGCTCAAAGTCTGACGGTGCAGTTTGTTGCAAGAGCGGGATTAAGTGACATTAAAAAATATCCGTACAGCGGTACAATGTCTGTACTTAAAGTATTGCTCGGTTATGATTATCTGTGGAATGAAGTCAGGGTAAAGGGGGGAGCGTACGGTTGCGGTTCAACTATGTTCAGAAACGGAGTTTTGTATTTAAACAGCTACAGAGATCCGAACCTTAAAAGTACCGAAGAGATATTTGAAAATACCGCAAATTATCTCAGAAATTTAACTTTAAGTGAAAGAGAAATTACACAATATATCATAGGGGCAATCAGCAATTTTGATGTTCCGCTCGGAGCTTATCTTAGAGGACTTAAGGCGTTAACTATGTATTACAGTGATATATCGGATTCTGAAATACAAAAGGAAAGAGATGAGGTGTTGTCCACCCGATTATCCGATATACAAAAAATTGCCGATATTATAGATAATGCAATAAAAAACAGATATGCCTGTACAATAGGGTCAAAGGATATGATAGGTAAACATAGCGATATGTTTGATGATGTTAGAAATTTAAATTTATAAAAAAAGGTGGCTGTTTTTTATACAGCTGCCTCTTTTTTGCCTTTATTTAAGGTACTTATTATAAAAAGTCGGTTAGAAATAGGATTTATAAAATGAAATAAATTTAATTTTTGGGTTGATTTTTATTAAAATTTATAATATAATTGCCTTATGAGTGGTGAATGGTGGTTGAAAGTGGTTTAATATGGTAAGTATCTTCCTCAAAAATCAGTTTCAGCTTGAAAACGGTTGAAATTAAGGATTGGTGGTGAGGACTTTGTTCATAGGTGAATATAATCATACCCTTGATACAAAGGGTAGACTGATAGTTCCTGCTAAATATAGAGAGGAGCTTGGTGATGAGTTCATCGTGACAAAGGGAATGAGCGACTGTTTGTGGGTCTATTCCAAAAAGGGTTGGGACGACTTTATGGCAAGCTTATCAAAATTACCTAAGACACACCCGATAGCCAACAAGGCTGCACGCCACTTTTCTGCGGGAGCTACTTGTTGTGAGCTTGATAAGCAGGGCAGAATATTATTACCGGCAAATTTGAGAAAATTTGCTTCACTTGATAAGGAGGTTGTTTTGGCGGGGGTGCTTGACCGCATCGAGATTTGGGATAAGGATAATTGGGATAGCGTTACCGATGTCGATATTACAGATGTTGTAGAGGAATTGGGCAAGCTTAATATCAATCTTTAATTTTACAAATTTGTGTCCGGGGGGAGAAAATTATGGATTTTAATCATAAATCTGTATTATTAAATGAAACGATAGAAGCTTTAGATATCAAACCTGACGGAATTTATGTAGACGGGACGATTGGTGGTGCAGGACATTCCTTAGAAATCTGTAAACGATTATCGAATAACGGCAGACTGATAGGATTTGACCAGGACGAAGATGCGATAAAAGCAGCTAAAGATAAGTTAGGGGAGTATTTTAATATAACGACTTTTGTTCACGATAATTTTGTATTTATGAAGAATGTGCTTAATGAATCAGGCGTTAAGAAGGTGGACGGAATACTTCTTGATTTGGGAGTTTCTTCATATCAGCTGGATAATCTTGACAGAGGCTTTTCATATAGGAGTGATGCGATACTTGATATGCGTATGGATAAGCGTAAAGAGAAGACAGCAGGTACAATAGTGAATGAATATAGCGAAGAAGCACTTGTGGGAATTCTTAGAGACTACGGAGAAGAAAAGTATGCCAGAAAACTGGCATCTGCTATTTGCAGGGAGCGTGCAAATGGTGAAATTAGCCGTACGGGTCAGTTGGTAGATATTATCAAAAAGACCATACCTATGAAGGATCAAAGGCTTTATGGACACCCCGCCAAGAGAACTTTTCAAGCAATTAGAATTGAATTAAATGAAGAACTGACAGTCCTTGAAAATTCGATTGAAGATATGATGTCTTTATTGAATTGCAGAGGGCGTTTTTGTATAATTACCTTTCATTCTTTAGAGGACAGAATAGTAAAAAATAAATTTAAGATGTTTGAAAATCCGTGTAATTGCCCGGCAAATTTTCCTGTCTGTGTGTGCGGTAAAAAGCCGACAGGCAAAAAAGTCTATAGAAAGGCAATTTTGCCGACTGATAAGGAGGTTTATGATAACAGCAGGTCAAAAAGTGCAAAGCTTAGAGTAATAGAACATTTATAGGGGGATTAAGGGAGTATGAGTAAAAAATACGACAGCTATAATAAATATAGTACATATAACGATTATAACAACGGCAGCAATGCTTATAAATATGATTATGAAACACAGGATAACGATTATAATAACAGAAAAGCGGTAAACAGGAAGGCGGTTGCAAATAATAAAAAACGTGAAAATGCAATGACGCCTTTTGTTGCTTTTAAAATATTCATAGCTTGTGCTTTAATTGTAGTGTCCTCCTGTGCACTTATAGGATTTCAGACAGATAAGGCGACGTGGGCAAGTAAATTAACGGAAAAAGAAAATTATTATAATAAACTGGTAAGAGAAAATGATGATTTAAAAAATGAACTGATTAAGAATGTTGATTTTAAAGAAATCAAAAAAAAGGCAAAAAAACTTGGACTTAAGAGTGCCAAGAGCAAGAATATAAAGTACTATTCTATGTATGAAGAGGAGTTTTTATTTCAGTTAGAGGAATTTCCGAATAGATAAAAATGAAAGCAAAGAAGAGAACTGATAAGAAAAAAAAGATAAAGGATTACAGCGCAAGATTATTTATACTTTTTATAATTGTTTCGTTGGCGTTGATTGCACCGGCGGTGTATTTATTTTATGTAGGTACAAAAAATAAAGACGATGCCACTATAAATATGTTAAATCAGGAGAGATACAAAACCTATGATATTGTGGCAAGAAGAGGAGATATTGTAGATGCTCAAGGAACTCTTCTTGCCACGAGTATTAAGGTTTATGATGTGGCTCTTGATATTCAACATTTACTCAGCTTTGCACAAAAGGACACTCAGGGAGAATTGCAAAATTCACCTCAGATTGATACCACTATTTCCGCATTATCGGAAGATTTCGGAATCAATAAAGATGAGCTTAGGCAAACCATTATGAGCAGACCTGAAAGCAGATATTATGTAGTAATTAAGGGAGTCAATCAGACGCAAAAAGATAATTTTGAGAGCAGATTCAATTTAAGCGAGATTGAAATTGCAAAGATAAATGCAAAGTATAAAAAGGAAGATGCGGACAATATAATTAAAAAGCTTAAGACTGATAAAAATGCTCAAAAGGATTTAATTAAGGGGGTAAGACTTGAGGATAGATATGTACGTAGCTATCCTTATAATAATTTAGCCTCAAATGCCATAGGTTTTTGTAATCAGGACGGTGTTGGAATAACAGGCGTTGAAAAGTATTATAATGATATTTTGACCGGTAAAAACGGCAGAAGATATACCTATATGGATTCATCTATGATGAAAACGAGTAAAGAAGAAGTGCCTATTGACGGGAATCAGATTATGCTGACCCTTGATATGAGGTATCAGAGAATAGTTGAAAAAGAAATAAAAAACTTTGAAAACACCCATAGTGAAGGGCCCGGAAAATTCGGTGCAAAGAATATTGCCGTTATGGTGCTTGACCCTAACGACGGTGCTGTAAAGGCTATGGCTACCAATGACGGTTATGATCTTAACAATCCGAGAGATTTGGTAAAAAACGCAGGATATACTCAACGCGAACTTGATAATATGAGTGAGAAGGATATATCCGATGCTTTAAATTTATTATGGAAAAACTACTGTGTTTCCGAAGCTTATGAGCCGGGCTCGACGTTTAAACCCGTTGTCTTATCTTATGCAATCGACTCAGGTGCCGTGTCACTCGGCAGTCATTTTAACTGTGACGGGCATTTAAAGGTTGCAGACAGGGATATTAAGTGTTCCAGTAAATTCGGTCATAAAGATCAGAGTTTGGACAAGGCTCTTTCCAACTCTTGTAATGTGGCATTTATGCAAATCGGTTTCAAAATGAAAAAAGAGGGACTTGAAAAATGTCAGAATTTATTTAATTTCGGTTTAAAGACGGGGGTTGATTTACCCGATGAGGTCTATACCTATAATTCCGTAAGAAGAGCTGAGGAGATGAATATTATCGATCTTGCGACCAACTCTTTCGGGC
>CAUUFM010000027.1:0-10671 GCA_963544505.1 uncultured Lachnospiraceae bacterium
ACGGATAAGGTAATAGAAAAAATAAATGTAGAGGCGAAGCTTGAAGAAAAAGAAGAAGACGGCGTAAAGAAGATGGTGGAGGTGTCACCTGCAAGGGTTGATATAAAGATAGTTAAGAGAGAGTACCCTGTAAATGATACCAAGCCTTTATTTACTCAAAGCCCGTCCGCCTGTACAGATGATGAATATAAGAGATTTTACAGAAAGGTCTTTAATGACTATAAGGAGCCGTTATTTTGGATACACTTAAATATGGATTATCCTTTTAATATGAAAGGTATTCTTTATTTCCCCAAAATAAACAGCGAGTATGATTCAATAGAGGGAACAATCAAACTTTACAACACACAGGTATTTGTGGCTGATAATGTAAAAGAGGTTATTCCCGAATTTTTGTTATTGTTAAAAGGCGTAATAGATTGTCCTGATTTACCGCTTAATGTGTCAAGGAGTGCTCTTCAAAATGACGGTTTTGCACAAAAAATATCGGATTATATTGCAAAGAAGATAGCGGATAAATTATCAGGAATGTGTAAGACCGACAGAGAAAATTATGAAAAATACTGGGACGACATAAATCCGTTTATTAAATACGGTTGTTTAAAAGATGAAAAATTCTGTGAAAAGATGGAACCCTATGTATTATTTAGAGATTTGGATAAAAAGCTTGTAAGTTTTGAGGACTTTAAGAAAATAAGCGCCGAATCTCAAGGGATTGATTCAGATAAAAATTCGGAGAATAAAGAAGATACTGAAAATAAAGATAAAGATAAAATTATTATTTATTATGCCAATGATGAGGTTCAGCAGTCAGGATATATAAATATGTTCAAAAAGGACAATATTCCGGCAGTTATACTTGACAGGAATATAGATACGGCATACATCACTCTTATTGAGCAAAAAAATGATGATATATCATTCAGGAGGGTTGATTCCGATATTACCGATAAGGTAAAGTCCGATGAAAAAATAGAAAATCTTGAGGAATTAAATAAGAAGCTCTCCGAATTATTTAGAGAGGAGCTTGACAAAAAAGAATTAAATGTGGTGCTTGAGAGCTTAAAAGACAGCAATATTTCTGCGATTATGACCGTTTCAGAAGAGGGAAGAAGACTTTCTGAGATGATGAAAGCCTATAATATGATGGGAAATCTTAATTCACCATTTAATACAGATGATGAAACCCTTGTATTAAATGCCAATAATTCTTTAGTAAAGTTTTTGCTTAATGATGATAAAAACGATAACACAAAGCTTGTTTGCGAGCAGCTGTATGACCTGGCGCTTTTGACCTGTAAAGGTTTAACAGCTGATAAAATGTCCGAGTTTGTTGCAAGAAGTAATAGAATTATGGAGCTGATAATCAATAAATAGAAGTATAGGAGGTAGTTTATGAGAAAAGAACAAGGCACAGATAATTTAACTATCAGTAATGCTGTTATAGCCTCTTATGCCGGAAATGTGGCTGTAAAATGCTTCGGAATTATAAAAATGTCGGTAGCATCGGTATCGGACGGTATAGGCAGAATTTTAAGAAGAGATAAGCTTAGAAACGGAATTCGGGTGCGAAATTTACCGAACGGCAGGTTGGAGCTTGATTTTCACGTAGTAGTATCTTATGGTATAAATATTAAAACCGTACTTGCAAACCTTACAACCGACGTGAGATATGAAGTTGAAAAATATGTAGGCAAAGAGGTGGAAAAAATCAACTTGTATGTGGAAGACATTTATAGAATAGATTAGGAGGATAGTCTATATATGATAGAATATCTTGACTCTGAGCAGTTTAAGAAAATGTTTTTATCAGGAGCTGCTGCAATAAATGAGAATAAAGATTTAATTAACGAATTAAATGTGTTTCCCGTGCCTGACGGAGATACCGGCACCAATATGAGTATGACTATTATGTCTGCGGCATTGGAGGTAAATACATTAAAAAATCCCGACTTTAAGACATTGGCTGAAGGAATGGCTGTGGGTTCGTTAAAAGGAGCCAGAGGAAATTCCGGAGTAATATTATCTCAGATATTAAGAGGAATGTCCAAGGTCATAAAGCACGAGAGTAAAATAGATACAAGGATAATGGCAAAAGCTCTTAAAAAGGGGTGCGATACCGCATATAAGGCGGTTATGAGACCGAAAGAGGGTACTATACTTACAGTAATAAATGAGGCGTCAGCCTTTGCAGTTGAAAATGCTGAATTTATTACAGATATGGACGAATTTTTAGATGAGGTTTTAAAAATTGCAAAAGCCTCATTGGATAATACCCCCAACCTGCTTCCTATATTAAAGCAGGCGGGAGTTGTGGATTCAGGGGGAACCGGACTTGTCAGTTTTTTAAATGGTATGCTTCTTGGGCTTAGAGGAGAAGAAATAAAGCTTGACCTGTCGCTTTATTCAGCTAAGACTATGCAGAGTATGAGGATAGATGATGAGGTTAATAATATAGAATTTGCCTATTGTACCGAAATGATAGTCCTGTTGAAAGAAAAAGTCGCATCTCCAAGGTTGAATGATTTTAGAGATTATTTGGCAGGCTTGGGAGATTCTTTGGTATTTGTGCCTGACACCTCTTTTATAAAGCTTCACGTACATACAAACAATCCGGATAAGGTGATATCAAAAGCCCTGACATTCGGAGAACTCACCGGTATTAAGATAGATAATATGAAAGAGGAGCATAGAGAAATCCTGTTCAGAAAAGGTGAAAACGGAGTATATGTTGAAAATGATAAAGCCGATTTTACCGAAAAAATACCGGAATTAAATTCATCTGCACAGTCAAAAGATGACAGCGAATTAAAAAAGATAGGTTTTATATCGGTTTCATCAGGAACGGGCTTTTCCACACTTTTTAAAGACTTGGGGTGTGACGAGATAATTGAGGGCGGTCAGACTATGAACCCGAGTACAGAAAATATTCTTGACAGGATAGATAGGATAAATGCTGAAAACATTTTTATTTTCCCTAATAATAAGAATATTGTTCTGGCTTGCAATCAGGCAAGAGATATGTGCGACAACAAGAAAATCACAGTTATTCCAAGTACAACACTGCCACAGGGAATAGCGGCTATGATGTGTTATATGTCAGATGATTCGCCGGATATTGATACATTAAGAAATGAGATGTATGATGCGATTAAAAGAATAAAGAGTTACAGCCTCACCTATGCTGTGAGAGATACGGACATTGACAACGTACAGATTAAAAAGGGCGATATTATGGTAATCGGAGATAACGGAATAGTTTCCGCAGGTCCCAGTATTGTGAGTGCTATGGGCAACCTTCTTCAAGATGCCGTTGATGAATGTAGCGGCTTTATTTCAATCTATAGAGGAAAAGATGTTGACGACTCTATGGATACGGCTATTGTGGAATTTGTAAAGAGTAATTACCCCGATATTGAAATAGATTTTTACTTTGGAGGACAGCCTGTTTATTATTATGTGGTTTCCGTGGAGTAATAGATTATGTTGCTGAATGATGATATTATAAGTGTCAAGGGGATTGGGCAGAAAAGCCAATCCCTTTTTTATTCCTTGGGCATTAGAACAGTGAAAGATTTGCTGCTTCATTTTCCGAGAGGCTATGTGAGTATGGGAGAACTCACCGATGTGGATAATATAAAAGCAGATGATTTAAATGCTGTTTACGGGCAGATAAAAAGGATAGAACTGTTGAGAGGGAAAAACAACAGAAATATTGTAAATGTCTATGTGTCTGATAAAAACGGCAGGGTTTTTATTTGCAGTTTTTTTAATATGCCTTATCTGAAAAATGTTTTGCCGTTATATGAATATAGGGTATTTTACGGCAGGGTGACAATAAGAGCTGATAGATTTTATATGCAGCACCCTGAAATTTTTACTATCGAAAAGTATGAAAATGTAAAAAACAATTTGAGAGTTTTTTATCCGTTGGCTAAAGGAATAAATAACAAGATGATTGAAAAAGCTATATCGGAGGTACTTGATAATATCGACTTAAGTGAAGCATTTGTTGAGTTTTTAAACGATGATATAAGATTAACCAACGGATTTTGCGGCAGAAGCGATGCTGTTTATATGATACACAGGGCTAAGAATTTGAGTGAAATCGAGGCTGCAAAGAGGCGAATTATATTCGATGAATTTTTTATTTTTCTGATAAATTTAAGCAAGCTGAAAAAAGATAGTAAAAAAAATATAAATAAAAAAATTTTTACGAAAAATGAATTAACTGAAAAGGTGATGAGCAATTTGGAGTTCTCTTTAACCAATGCTCAAAAAAGAGTTGTAGATGAAATAGGTGAAGATGTCAACAGTTCCAAATTGATGAACAGGCTTGTGCAGGGAGATGTGGGAAGCGGTAAAACCATTGTAGCGATTTTGGCTATAATTAAGGCATTTGAAAACGGTTTTCAGTCAGCTTTTATGGCTCCCACAGAGGTTTTGGCAAAGCAGCATTACGAGTATATGCTTGATTTGGCGGGAAAAAATAAATTGGATATGAAAATATCTATTATTACGGGATCAACCAAAAAGAGCGAAAAAACCAAGATAAATCAAGGCTTAAAAGATGGAGAGATTGATCTGGTTATCGGAACTCACGCCTTAATTTCCGACAGTGTGGAATTTTATAATTTAGGTCTTGCGATTATTGACGAACAGCATAGATTCGGGGTTAATCAAAGGCTTAAACTTATTTCTAAGGACAAACAGATACACACTCTTGTGATGAGTGCCACCCCTATACCGAGAACATTGGCTATTATTCTTTACGGAGAGCTTGATGTTTCAATAATTGATGAATTGCCGAAAAACAGAAAAGCTGTCAAAAATGCTGTTATTTTTGAAGAACACAGGACTGATGCCTACAAGCTTATCATTAAGGAGATAAGAAACGGACATCAGGCATACATTATATGCCCTATGATAAATGCCAATGATGAGATAAACTTAAAAAATGTAATTGAATATGTAGAGAGAATTGAAAGGGCTTTTCCTAAGGATATAAGGATAGCCGGAATTCACGGACAGCTGTCAAATAAAGAAAAAAATCAGATAATGGAAGATTTTAAAAATAAGAAAATTGATTTGATTGTATCCACAACGGTGATTGAGGTAGGTGTAAATGTGCCGAATGCGACAATTATTATGATTGAAGATTCTGACAGGTTCGGACTTGCACAGCTTCATCAATTAAGGGGAAGAGTGGGCAGAGGCTCTTTTCAGTCCTATGCTATGTTTATGACTGCGAATAAGTCCGATAAGGTGCTTGAAAGGCTTTCCGTACTTAAAAATTCCAATGACGGATTTTTTATTGCAGGAGAGGATTTAAAATTAAGGGGTCCGGGAGAGATATTTGGCCAAAGACAGAGCGGCAGCATTAATTTTCATATGGCTGATCTTTATGCAAATGCGGATTTATTAAAGCTTGCAAGTACTTTAGCTTCAAGGGCTTTAAAGAATGAGGAATATATGAAGTTTTTGTATACGATTTTTGAAGCTTCAGATGATACCGTTATCTGAAAAAATTTTTTGAAATTTAAAAATACTTAGAAAAATTTGGGGGTATTGTTATTATGAGATATGAAGGCAAGGTTTATCGTCCTCCCAGTGAGGCTTACAGCTTAATCATTCAGGCTACTATAGGCTGTTCACAAAACACCTGTACTTTTTGTGATATGTATAGAGAAGAGAAGTTCAGAATGAGAAAAGTTGAGGACATCAAGAGAGATTTAAAAGAAGCACATCATTATTACGGTGAAATAGATAAAATTTTTCTTGCGGACGGAGATGCCTTAATTATGCCGTTTAATATGTTGTCGGAAATTCTTGACTATATTAATTATCTTTTTCCCTATCTTGACAGGGTGGGAATTTATGCCTCGCCCAAGTCTATTTTGCTCAAAAGTGTAGATGAACTTAGGGCACTTTATGAAAAAAAACTGAAGATTGCATATTTGGGGATAGAAAGCGGCAGTGATATTGTGCTTAAAAATATAAAAAAGAGAGCAAGTTCAAATGAGATTATTGAGGCGGGTCAAAAGATAAGAGAATCGGGAATTAAGCTGTCCACCACTCTTATTATGGGTCTTGGCGGTGTAAAAAACAGCAAGGAGCATATCGAGGGCTCCATAAGAGTGTTAAATGCCGTAAATCCTGATTATTTGGGACTTATGACCTTATCTATTCAAAGAGGTACTGAAATTTATGAGGAGGCAAGAAGAGGAGATTTTACAGAGCTGACCGCAGAAGAGATAGTGTTTGAAACCAAAAGACTGATTGAAGGCTTAAATCTTAATGACAGTGTGGTAAGAAGTAACCACGTTTCCAACTATGTTCACGTACGCGGGGTTCTCAATAAGGATAAGGAAATAGTATTGGCACAGCTTAATAAGGCGTTAAACAGTATGAATCTTGAAAAAAAGAAGAGGATAAGAGACGAGTACTTAAAAGACGGAGGGCTGTAAAATAAACTTTTTATTTAAAATGATGAACTTAAATTTATCTGCATTGACATAAACCGTTATTGATTCTATAATATAAGGACAATTTTGTATGATGTTTCAATATTAAGGAATAGGAATTTTTGATATATGAGTAAAAAAGTGGTAGCTATTGTCGGCAGACCTAATGTGGGCAAATCGACTCTGTTCAATGCTCTTATGGGAAGTAATGTAGCCATAGTAAAGGATACTCCCGGGGTTACGAGGGATAGGATTTATGGAGAAATGGATTGGGCGGGACGTGAGTTCGTTCTGATTGACACAGGAGGTATCGAGCCTAAGACGGACGATTATATGCTCAAGAGAATGAGAGAGCAGGCTATGGCTGCAATAGAGGTTGCCGACGTCATTTTATTTATTACAGATGTAAGGCAGGGACTTGTGGACACTGATTTCAGAGTAGCCGATATTATCAGAAAATCGAATAAAAAAGTCGTACTTGTGGTAAATAAGGTAGATAATTTTGATAAATATATGCCCGATGTTTATGAGTTTTATAATCTTGGAATAGGCGAGCCGTATCCCGTATCATCAAGAGGGAAATTAGGGCTTGGAGATATGCTTGACAAGGTTATTGAGGATATGCCGCTTTCAGAAAATGACGATGAGGAGAATGAAATGCCGAATATTGCGGTAATCGGAAAGCCCAATGTGGGTAAATCCTCACTTATAAACTCATTGCTTAAAGAAGAAAGACTTATTGTATCCGATATTGCGGGGACAACAAGAGATGCCATAGACTCTGTGATTAAATATGACAAAAAAGAGTATTTATTTATAGATACCGCAGGACTTAGAAGAAAGAGCAAGATAAAGGACGATATAGAGCGGTACAGCAATTTTAGAACAGTGGCTGCGGTAAAAAGAAGCGATGTGGCTGTTTTGCTCGTTGATGCCACAGAGGGTATTACGGAGCAGGACGCCAAGATTGCGGGAATAGTACACGAAGAGGGCAAGGGGCTGATAGTGGCGGTTAATAAATGGGACGCCGTAGAAAAGGACAACAGCTCGGTTAATAAATTTACAAAAGATATAGAAAGGGTTTTATCCTTTGCACCCTATGCGACGGTTTTATTTATTTCCGTGAAGACGGGTCAGCGAGTTACGAAGCTGTTCAGTCTTATAGATATGGTTCTTGATAATTGCAAAATGAGAATTTCAACAGGTGTACTTAATGAGGTTTTATCGGAAGCTGTGGCGGCTGTGGAGCCTCCGCACGATAAGGGAAGAGCACTTAAGATTTACTATATGACGCAGGTGGCTGTTTCTCCTCCCACATTCGTAATTTTTGTCAATGACAAGGAGCTTACGCATTTTTCTTATGAGAGGTATTTGGAAAACAGGTTAAGAGATGCCTTTTCTTTTAAGGGGACATCTATTAGGATAATCAGCAGATCCAAGAAGGAGGAGAGTTAGGGTGATTAGACTGTTTCTAATATTATTCGGCTATATATTCGGTCTTTTTCCGTCGGGTTATCTTTTAGGGAAGACGAAAGGTGTGGATATAAGGTCGTATGGCAGCGGAAATGTCGGGACTACAAATTCTTTTAGAGTTTTCGGCAAATTATTCGGAGTAATTACATTAATTCTTGATATATTAAAGACTGTTACGGCGGTTTTGTTAGGTGTGTACATATTAAAAGCAACCTCAAATTATGATGCCGCCGCTCATATGTATTATGTTATGTATATAGGCTTCGGGGCTATATTGGGTCACGATTTTCCTTTTTATTTCAAGTTCAAAGGAGGAAAGGGAGTGGCATCTACCTGCGGAATGTGTTTTGTTTTAGGAGATATAAGGATATTAGCCGTAGCACTTGGAATATTTATAGTGATATTTTTATTATCGGGCTATGTATCCGTAGCATCGATTTTAGGTCTTACAAGTCTTGCCGCAGTTTTTATATTGTTCGGGCAATTAGGGATTTTATCGAAGCCGCCTGTAAGTCTTGACAGCAAATATTTGACGGAAACGTACATAATAATTATACTTATTGCATTGATAGGTATATATAAACATAAGGAAAATATCAAAAGGTTAATAAAAGGAAATGAAAACAGGTTTAATATCTTTGGAAAAGGGAGGAATTGAAAAATGTCAAAAATAACCGTTCTTGGAGCCGGAAGCTGGGGAACCGCATTAGCGATTATGCTCGGTAAAATGGGTTATGAGGTAACTTTGTGGACTGTTGATACAAACGAAGCGGAAATGATAAATAATGAGCATCAGCAAAAACAGAAGCTGCCTGATGTGATTATTCCTAATAATGTTGTATCTACCACCGATATGAAAAAATCTTTAGAAAATCCGGAAATAATAGTGTGTGCCGTGCCGTCCATCTATGTCAGAGAAACTGCAAAAGCTATGAACGAATACATAAAAAAGGATTCTATAGTGCTAAGTGTGTCAAAGGGTATAGAAGATGTGACATTTAAGACTATGACACAGGTGATTGAGATGGAAGTGCCGAATGTAAAGCTTGCCGTAATGTCGGGGCCCTCTCACGCCGAAGAGGTGGCTGTCGGAATACCTACGGGAGTTGTTGTGGCAAGTAAGGAGCAGACTGTGGCTGAAAAAATTCAGGATACTTTTATGAATTCTCATTTCAGGATATATTCAAGCTCCGATCTTATGGGAGTGGAGCTTGGAGGCTCTTTAAAGAACGTCATTGCATTGGCTGCCGGTATGGCTGACGGAATAGGTTGCGGGGATAATACAAAGGCTGCACTTATCACAAGAGGTATGGCTGAAATAGCCCGTCTCGGTATAAGAATGGGCGGTAAAATAGAAACCTTTTACGGAATGTCGGGTATAGGAGATCTTATTGTTACCTGCGGAAGTAAGCACAGCAGAAACTATAGAGCGGGATTTTTAATCGGACAGGGGCATAAGATATCCAAGGTTCAAGAAGAGGTCGGAATGGTAATTGAGGGATTAAATACCGCAAGAGCCGCCGCAAATCTTGCAAAACGTAATGCGGTTGAGATGCCTATTATTGCAGAGGTGAATAATATTGTATTCTTCCAAAAAGATCCCAAAAATTCTGTAGAAGAACTGATGACAAGGGAAAAGAAGACTGAGATAAGCTTTATGCCTTAAAATTTGGAAAGGAATTTGATTTGAAATTAATATCTTGGAATGTAAACGGATTAAGAGCCTGTATGAAAAAGGGTTTTATGGACGTATTCAGAAAATATGATGCGGACTTTTTTTGCATACAGGAAAGTAAGCTTCAGGAGGGACAGATAGAGCCGTTTTTAGATGAAAATTGGTATATATACTGGAACTACGCACAAAAAAAGGGTTATTCGGGGACTGCAGTTTTTACTAAGCATAAGCCTATATGCGTAAAATACGGTATAGGTATAGAAGAGTTCGATAATGAAGGACGGGTAATTACACTTGAATATGATAAATTTTATCTGATTACGATTTACGTGCCGAATTCTCAAGAAAAGTTAAAGAGGCTTGACTACAGAACGGCTTATGAAGCGGCTTTTTTGGAATATATAAAGGAGCTTGATAATATTAAGCCTGTAATTTATTGCGGGGATTTAAATGTGGCACATCAGGAAATAGATCTTAAAAACCCCGAAAGTAATCATAAGAATCCGGGTTTCAGCGATGAGGAGAGGGCTTGTTTTTCTAAGGTTTTAAAATCCGGTTTTATTGACAGCTTCAGATATTTTTACCCTGATATGAGAGATATTTACAGCTGGTGGTCTTATAGATTTTCCGCAAGGGAAAAGAATATCGGTTGGAGAATAGACTATTTTATGGTATCGAAAAAATTGGAAAAAAATATGACAGATGCCAAAATTCACACTGATGATATGGGAAGTGATCATTGTCCTGTAGAGCTTGACATTGATATTTGATCAATACTGCCTGAGGAGTTTACTGATAGGAGATTTAAATGTCGTTAAAGGTTCAAAAAGCTAAAAACATCATAGAGGGTGTAACATATGTAGATAATGGTATAAATTTCATATTTATTTCAGATAAAAACATTAGCTGTAAAAAACCCTGTATTTTGCATCTTTATAAAGAAAATTTAGAGCTGTTGGAAAAGATAAGGCTCTTTGATGTGGGCGGATTATCCTTAGTAAAAGGAGCTTTTATAAGCGGAAAGGGCATTGAAAAAATAAGTGCCTTTGAGGTAAGGTC
>CAUUFM010000028.1:0-10267 GCA_963544505.1 uncultured Lachnospiraceae bacterium
GACTTTGTAAACGGAGCCTATCTGTCAAAGGGAGGAAGAAGCTTTATATGTCTTGCTTCTACAGTAACGGGAAAAGACGGAACATTAAAGAGCAGAATAAGACCCACACTTCCTGTCGGCAGCATAGTTACCGCTACCAGAGCCAACACCCATAACGTTGTCACCGAGTACGGTGTAGCCAACCTTAAGGGTACAAGTATGTGGCAAAGAACGGAGGCTCTTATAAACATAGCACACCCCGATTTCAGAGACGAACTTATAAAAGAAGCTGACAAAATGAACATCTTCAGAAGAAGCAACAAGAAATAATTTGACTTAAACTTAATATAGTGATAACATATATATTGCTTGAGTTTCGTGTTTAAAACACCTACACTCAAGCAATATTGTTATATTTTAATTCGGAGAATGTTATATGATTAATTTAATAAGCAAAATGTTAAAATATATGGCTCAAGCCGGAAATCCCGATGATAATATCGATAATATGCTCGAATATATAGGTATGGAGTTTAAAGCGGACAGAACCTACATCTTTGAGCAAAACGAAAGAGGAAATTTCGACAATACATACGAATGGTGCAAAAAAGATGTTATACCGCAAATAGAAATTTTACAGGACTTGAAATATAAAGGACTGATAGATGTATGGTATAAAGAATTTTCCAAAAATAAATACATATATATACCTGATATTGAGGACTATAAAAATATCAGTGAATCTATGTATAATCTGTTAAAAATGCAAGGAATAACCTCTCTTATATCTTGGCCGGTGTTCCTAAATGATGTATGTGTGGGATTTCTTGGAATAGACAATCCCCACTTAGGTTATACCAATGACATAATACAAACATTCGATATGGCAAATAATATAGTATCCACTATGCTCAGGCACAGGGATATCATAAAACTTTTAGAAAAAACAAGTCTTATGGACACTCTGACCGGACTTAATAATAGAAATTCCCTTGCTCTTTTTGTATCGGAAACATATCCCAAAGTAAAAAATATCGCTCTGTTATACTGTGACTTAAACGGGCTTAAAGTAATGAATGATAATTACGGTCACGCGGCAGGTGACCGATATATAAAAAATGCCGCCGAATCGCTGCTTGCAGTCTTCGACTCAAAAACGGTGTACAGGATAGGCGGTGACGAATTTATAGCATTAAAAACGGATACCTCTGAAGACGAATTTGAAAAGTTGACAGTAAAAGTAAAAAAAGAATTTAAAAAACGGGAGGTTTCTATGGCAGTGGGGACAGCATTCACAAAAAATTCCGACATTAACTTTGAAGAATTCTTAAAAGAGGCGGATAAGAATATGTACATTGACAAGATGAAATATTATTCCGACAACAAAAATAATCGCAGAAAAAACAGATCTTAATTATAATACAGGATTTAAATAAACAATTTAGGAGATAAATATAGATTAAAAGATGATTAGAGCACAGGATAAAATAAGAAATATAGCTATTATAGCCCACGTGGATCACGGCAAAACAACATTAGTAGATGTAATGCTTAAACAAAGCGGTCTTTTTCGTGAAAATGAACACATACAGGAAAGAATGATGGACAGCAATCCTCTCGAAAAAGAGCGTGGAATTACAATCCTTTCCAAAAATACCGCCATAAATTACAAAGATATAAAAATAAACATCATCGACACACCCGGACACGCCGATTTCAGCGGAGAAGTTGAACGAATATTAAAGATGGCTGACGGAGTAATACTCATAGTGGACGCCCACGAGGGTCCTATGCCGCAGACCAAGTTTGTACTTGGAAAGGCATTGTCAAACAGTCTTCCTGTAATAGTCTGTATAAACAAGATAGACAGACCTGACAGCAGAATAGATGAAGTGGTAGATGAGGTACTTGAGCTGTTGATAAATTTGGGGGCTGATGAGAAACAGCTTGATTGTCCTTTTATTTTTGCTTCTGCAAAAGAGGGCTACGCCACAGTCAATCAGGACAAAAAAACAGATGATATGACAGATCTTTTTGACACGATAATAGACTATATACCTGCCCCTAAAGGTGATAAAAACGCTCCCTGCGCTATGCTTATAAGTGCCGTTGACTATAGCGAGTATGTGGGAAAGTTGGGAATCGGAAAAATACAGGACGGTGTATTGAGGGTAGGCAAAGAATATCTGCTCACCAATCATCACGATGATGCAAAGAGCATAAAGGCAAAAATCGGAAAGCTGTATGAATTTGACGGCTTAAAAAAGGTCGAAGTCGAAGAGGCAGCTGTAGGCTCTATTGTATCCATTTCAGGAATAAATCAAATCTCTATAGGAGATACCGTATGCGACCTTAACGCCCCGAAAAGCATAGAATTTCAGCAGATTTCAGAACCTACCATCTCTATGTATTTCAGGGTAAATGACAGCCCTCTTGCCGGCACTGAGGGCAAATATTTGACAAGCAGACACATAAAGGACAGGCTGTTTAAGGAACTTATGACAGATGTATCACTTAAAGTTGAAGAGACCGAAAGCACGGATATATTTAAAGTATCCGGAAAAGGTGAATTGCACCTGTCGATACTGATAGAAAATATGCGTAGAGAGGGATATGAATTTGCGGTGAGCAAGCCTGAGGTGGTCTACAAAACGGATAAATCCGGAAAAATGCTTGAGCCTATGGAACTGGTCTACATAGACGTACCTGAAGAATGTTCAGGTATGGTAATTCAAAGCCTGTCCAAAAGAAAAGGCGAGCTTCAGGGAATGGCTACATTAAACGACGGAAGCACACGCCTTGAAATAAGAATTCCATCAAGGGGGCTTATAGGCTACAGGAGCGAATTTTTAACCGATACAAAGGGCAACGGGGTTATGAACCTGGAATTTGATGATTATGAGGCATTTAAAGGCGATATCACCTACAGAAAAACAGGCTCTTTAATAGCACACGAGGACGGTGTCGCTGTGGCATACGGAATATTCAACGCTCAAGAACGTGGAAATATGTTTATCGTTCCCGGTACAAAGGTCTATGCCGGAATGATAGTAGGCTCAAATCCCAAATCTGAGGATATAGAGCTTAATGTATGCAAGACCAAGCATCTCACTAATACCAGAGCATCAGGTTCAGACGACGCTTTAAAGCTTGTCCCGGCGACTATTTTAAGTCTTGAAGAGGCTATCGACTTCTTGGAAGCCGACGAACTGCTTGAGATAACTCCCAAGTCTTTAAGACTGCGTAAAAAAATCCTCGATAAGACATTGAGGAAAAGAAGCAATATTAAATAAGGACGATTTCCTATGTTTTTTAATTATTCTAACAAAAATTTAAAAAAAAGCAGAAAGCGACAATTAAGCCTGTTTCACAGACTGGAAAACAGGCTTATATCCGCCCTGTTTTTGTTGTGCTTTGTTGTACTCTTGGCACTGATTTCATCAGGAACAGCCTTAGGACTTGGAATGTTTCGAGCCTTGATTGACAATGCCCCTGATATATCCAAGATAGATGTATCCCCGAAAGGCTTTTCCACCACCGTACTTGACAAGGACGGCAGAGAAATTCAGACTCTTGCTTCTCCCAACGCAAACAGGGTATATGCCACCTTGGAAGAGATTCCGCTGTATACGAGAAACGCTTTTATTTCGGTAGAGGACGAAAGATTCTACAAACACAACGGAATAGACATACAAGGTATAGCAAGAGCCTTTGTCAAAGGAGTAAATCAACGTTTCAGATTTTCCGAAGGTGGAAGCTCTCTTACACAACAGCTGCTTAAAAACAATGTATTTATAGGTTGGGTGGGCGAAAACAACTTCGCTGAGAAGCTCAAAAGAAAGGTTCAGGAACAACATCTTGCAATAATGCTTGAAAAAAGAATGAGCAAGGATCAGATCTTGGAATTTTATTTAAATACAATAAATTTAGGAGCGGGAAGCTACGGCGTTCGAGCCGCCTCTTTCAGATATTTCGGAAAAGATGTATCGGAACTTACCATTTCCGAAAGTGCGGTAATAGCCGGAATCTCCAAAAATCCGACCAGCCTCAATCCCATAAGATTCCCTGAAAAAAATGCCGAAAGGCGTGAAATTATACTGAATATGATGGAAAGACAGGGATACATCACAGGAGAAGAAAAAAAAGAGGCTCTTGAAGATAATGTCTATGACAGAATACAGGATATCGGAAATACCACAAGAAAATCCGACAAGATTTATTCTTATTTTATGGACGAACTTATAAATCAGGTCTTAAAAGACCTGCAAACCGAGCTTTCATACTCGGAACAGCAGGCATATTATACACTTTATTCAGGAGGTCTTACAATAGAATCCACACAGGATAAACGCCTGCAAAAAATCTGCGATGATATTTTATCAGATGAAAAAAATTATCCCGGTGTGAGCTACAGGCTCTCCTATGCGGCAAGCTTTAAGAACAGTAAAGGAAAGCAAAAAAATTATTCTACGGAGGATTTGAACAAATACTTTAAAAGCAAAAATCCATCGTTCAAGCTGCTCTTCCCCACAAAAAAAGCCGCTGTAAAAAAGGCTAAGGAATATACGAAACATTTAAAAAACAAGCTTAAAAATCAAGAATTTTTATCAGATAAAATAACTACGACAGCCCAGCCTCAGATTTCTTTAACACTTATGAATCATAAAAACGGAAAAGTCCTGGCTATAATAGGAGGTAGGGGTACTAAGGAGGGCAGTCTTACATTAAACAGAGCCACAGCTACCCTAAGACAGCCCGGTTCAGCTTTTAAACCTATCGGTGTATACGGCCCTGCTATAGATTCCGCAAACTACACATTGGGAACCGCCATAAATGACGCTCCGTACCAATATAAAAACGGCTCAAAAGTAAATAATGCCGGAAGAAATTACAGAGGATATATGACAGTTCGTGACGCTATTACATATTCACAAAATATTCCGGCGGTAAAAACACTTACGGATATAGGTACACAGTTAGGCTATTCTTATCTTAAAAATTTCGGAATCTCCTCTCTTACACCCGAAGATGCCAACCATCAGGCATTGGCTCTTGGCGGTATCGCCTATGGAGTTTCCAATCTTGAATTAAATGCGGCTTACAGCACTATAGCAAACGGAGGAGAGTACATAAAACCCAGATTTTATACAAGGATACTGGATCACGACTCCAATGTATTAATTGACCACTCAAAACCTCAAAAATCCACAGTCATTAAAAAAAGCACAGCCTATCTTTTAACAGATGCTATGCGAGATGTAATAAAACGCGGTACCAGCACTATCTGCAAGGTTCAAGGTTTGGACGTGGCGGGAAAATCCGGCAGTACAAACAGCTATAGAGATGTGTGGTTCGCAGGCTTTTCTCCATATTATACCTGCACCGTCTGGGCAGGCTATGACGATGATAATTATATTTTACCTCCGGGAAACTACAGAAATTATCATAAAAAAATTTGGCAAAAGGTGATGACTGAAATTCATAAGGGCAAGAAATCCAAGCCTATAATGAAACAGCCTCCCGACATAACATCGGCTGTAATTTGTAAAAAATCAGGAAAGCTGTCTATAGACAACCTTTGCTCCGCAGACCCGAGAGGCAGTATGGCATATTCGGAGCTGTTTACAATAGGAACCGTTCCGACAGCCTATTGCGACAGGCACATAAGCGTGGATATCTGCTCCGAATCAGACTTGCCTAAGAGTGAATTTTGTCCGCCTGATTCCATAAAATCAGGAGTTTTTATGATAAATACGGACAATGAATCATACGGCACGGCAGACGCTCCATACATATACAAAAAAGACAGCCTGTGCACGATACATAAAACACCGACTAAAAATGAGGACGACACTGAAGACAATGAAGATTTTGAAAACTTTGAATAAAAATAAGGTGAGAAAATCTCACCTTATTTTTATTATTACGCCGCTTTTTTCCTCAACCTTATATTCCATCATTCCGTCTTTTATAAAAACTTCATTCCTGTCAACGCTATAATATTCCCCATTTATATTGCTCGAAAATATAACACTACCCTCATCATTGTCATAGGCCTCAAGTCTCCATACGGGAACATTTACAAGCCTTTGTTTATCATCAATGTTTATTAAAACTATTATCTTGTTATCTTTAAAAAATCTTGCATACACAAGCATATTTTCTTCTTGATTCAAGAATATAACGGAGCCTTTTAAAAATGCAATATTTTCATTCCTTAATTCAATCAATTTCTTATGAAGCTCTATTAATGAAAGATCCTCATTCCCCCAAGGATAGGTTCTTCTGTTGTCGGGATCGGTAAAGCCTACCTGCCCCGCCTCATCGGCATAATATATTGTAGGTGCACCGATTAGGGTCATCTGCATAATTACTCCCAAAATAAATATAGGCAGATCTATATTTTGTGAGGCGGCTTCATAGCCTAAATTATCCACACGTCCGTGCATTTTATTTGTCCTTGTCAAAAATCTTGAATGGTCGTGATTAGACAGCTCATTCATAGCTGTAAACAACGAGCCGCAAGGAAAACTTAAAAAATTATTGAGCATAGCTTTAACAAACGCCTTGGAATTTCCCAAAAGCTCCGGCTTAAAATAATCCGAATGCTTCTCCATACCCGTTAAGAAAAAACTTACCGGCTCCATAAAGGCATCATAATTCATCACCGTATCCCACTCAAATGTGCCTAAATAATCCTTAGCGGAGCCGTAATGCTCTGCAATTATTATGGCATCGGGATTCGCAGTCTTTACCTCTTTTCTGAAATCTTTCCAAAATCTATGATTAAATTCACTTGAATATCCCAAATCCGCCGCAACATCAAGCCTCCATCCGTCGGCATTAAACGGAGGTGATACCCATTTCTTAGCTATCCTTAAAATATCATCATACAAAATTCTGCTGTTTTCATAATTCAATTTAGGCAAGGTGGAATGCCCCCACCATTTATCATATGAGTTATTAAAAGGAAAATCATCGTTTTCAAATTTGAAATAGCTGTTATACGGGCTGTTTTTATCAATAAATGCACCCTTTTCATAAGATATGTTTTCATTATAAATTCCCTCAACATCAAGCCATTTATTAAATGAGCCGCAATGATTAAACACTCCGTCTAAAACAACCTTAATCCCTCTTTTATGTGCATTTTCAATCAATTCAATCAAAACCCTGTTGGACGCCTCAAGATTTTCTTTTTCAGTAGTTCTCTTAATATATGCTCTTGCCTTACTGTTATCCGAATTTTTATCTATAGAACAGTCCTCATCTATTATAATCTCACCGAAATGAGGATCCACATAGTCATAATCCTGTGTGTCATACTTATGATTGGACGGAGATACAAATATGGGATTGAGATAAATAGCCGATACTCCCAAATCTTTTAAATAATCAAGTTTTTTTATAACACCTTTTAAATCTCCTCCGAAAAACTCAGGCACCGCCTTTACACTCGGGCAGGCGTTCCAATCACTTTTTGTATATGACAGCTCGTCTAAATACTTGTATTCGCCGTATTTTACATCATTACTCTTGTCCGCATTAAAAAATCTGTCCACAAATATCTGATAAAAAATAGCCCCCTTAGCCCAATCAGGTGTCTTAAAATCAGTAAAAATATTAAATAAATGAGATGAAGCGGGAACACTTTCCTCTAAGCCCAGACGGGCATAATAATAAGTCTTATTATCAAAAACTATCTCAAAATAGTATTCAATAAAATCCTCGCAAGCCTTAAAATTTGTTTCAAAAAAATTAAAATATTCATCTCCTGATATAAGCACAAGCGGCTTTTTTACGCCGTTTATGACGGCAAAACATTTTAAATTATCCTCCTTACCGACACGAAGCCTAACAGATACAACTTCGCATCTCTTAGGCTCCATCGGATTACAATAATTTTGGGTACCGTCGGAAAAAACGGCATCTGTATTCAATTTTGTGATTTGCACTCCTTACACTACTCCTTAAAACTAAAAAATATTAAGCTTGACTTTTTCTATCTCTCTATTCTCAAAAAGTCTTTCAAATTCCTCCGTACCGATTTTTTCCTTTTCAATCAAAAGGTCGGCACAGCTATGCAATATATCCTCATAAATCAGAATTAATCTCGTCGCCTCATTATGACAAAAATCAATTATCCTCTTTACCTCATTGTCTATCGCCATAGCGGTCTGCTCGCTGTATTGCTTGGTATGAGCCAGATCTCTTCCTATAAAGACCTCATCATCAGAATCCGTGTAATCAATCGTTCCTATCGTACTTGACATTCCATATCTGCATACCATAGCTCTTGCCGTAGCGGTCGCTTTTTGTATATCGCTCGACGCCCCCGTTGTGATATCTTTAAACACTATCTCTTCTGCTACCCTGCCTCCTAAATCCACCATTATTTCTTCAAGCATACAATTCCTTGTATTAAACATATCATCACCGCTCGGTAACGGCATAGTATATCCCGCCGCAGAAACTCCCGTGGGGATAATGGAAATTGTGTGTACCTTATCCATATCGGGCAAAATATGGAATAAAATAGCGTGTCCCGATTCGTGTATGGCGGTGATTTTCTTTTCTTTTTCGCTGATTACCCTGCTCTTTTTCTCCGTACCTATGCCTGTTTTTATAAAAGCCTTTTCCACATCAGCCTTAGTAATAAAATGAGCCTCTTTTTTAGCCGCAATTATAGCAGCCTCATTAAGCATATTTTCCAAATCCGCTCCGGTCATTCCCGATGTCGTCTTTGCAATATCCGCAAATATCACATCATCGGCTATTTTTTTATCCCTTGCGTGTATATTAAGTATAGCCTCACGCCCTTTTACATCAGGACGCCCCACACCGATTTTTCTGTCAAAACGTCCCGGTCTTAATATGGCAGGGTCTAAAATATCCACTCTGTTCGTGGCTGCAAGCACTATTATCCCTGAATTTTGTGCAAATCCATCCATTTCTACAAGCATTTGGTTCAAGGTCTGCTCTCTTTCATCGTGACTTCCGCCAAGTCCTGCCCCTCTTTTTCTGGCTACGGCATCTATCTCATCAATAAATACAATACAGGGTGCGTTCTGCTTCGCCTCATTAAATAAATCTCTCACACGGGAAGCTCCGACCCCGACAAACATTTCCACAAAATCCGAGCCGGAAATACTGAAAAACGGCACATTAGCCTCTCCTGCCACCGCTTTTGCAAGCAGGGTTTTTCCCGTTCCGGGAGGGCCTACAAGCAGTATTCCTTTGGGAATTCTGGCTCCCAGCTTGTTATATTTAAGAGGATTTTTCAGAAAATCCACTATTTCCACAAGCTCTTCCTTTTCCTCATCACAGCCCGCCACAGAGGCAAAATTTATCTTATTATCATCACTTGAAATTTTTCTTGCCTTACTTCTTCCGAAATTCGCCATCTTTGAATTTCCGCCGTTACTCGCCATTGAAAAATTTCTGTTCATTATTATTATCGTGACAATTCCTATTACCAAAAGTGCAACTATCGGCACAAACGTTCCCCATAATAAATTGTCATCTTTAACCGCCGCCACATTGTATAAAATATCATATTTTTCGGCAATTTCTTTTATAGACTTTGTGTCGTCCGTATACACTACGGATTTCGACTTGGAATTTTTAATAAGAAACTCCGCTTTACCTGTAGGAACCAGCTTATTCGGATATATTTCAATAAACCCTATCTCATTACTTTCTGCCGCCTTTAAAAATTCCGTCATCGTATAAATACTGCCCTTATCTTTCTTATTGCCCAAATACCATAGCCCGATGGTCATAAGTAATACTATTATCAAGTATCCGATTAATGCCTTACTATTTTTTCTCAACTTAAATTTTTCCTTTCAAAATACCTTAGTTAACAAAGCTTAACTTCCCTATATAAGGTAAATTTCTATACCTTTGGTCATAATCAAGCCCGTATCCGACCACAAATTCATCAGGTATTACAAAGCCTGTATACCTCACATCTACCTGTGTCACTCTTCTGTCAGGTTTATCAAGCATCGTACATAATACCAGACTTTTCGGATTTCTTTGCCTTAACAGCTCTAAAAGATGGCTTAATGTTCTTCCGGAATCCACAATATCCTCAACAACTATTACATCTTCACCCTCTATGGATTCATCCAAATCCTTTATAAGCCTTATATTTCCGCTGCTTACCGTAGATGAACCGTAACTTGAAACAGCCATAAAATCAATAGATAATTCAAGATCTATATGCTTTGCCAGCTCACAGGCAAAAAAAACTCCGCCCTTAAGTACACATATAAGCTTTACC
>CAUUFM010000029.1:0-10234 GCA_963544505.1 uncultured Lachnospiraceae bacterium
CGAACCTTATCGCACCACATTCAGTTGCCAAAGTTTCGGTTTTATCGGTTTTAATATTTACTCGTTTCAGATAATAGGTACTATCACTTAAGAAAGCCTTAAAATTCGTTTCCAAATAATAAATGTAATCTCCCTTTACATAAGCGATTTGCAGGTCATAGGATTCCTTAAGCTTTTTATTAAAGGTCTTTATCGTGCGAGGCATTGTACCCTCGGTGCTTACAGCCGTTAAATTAAGCCTCTTATCGCTTCCCCTTTGCAGAAAATAAGCATATTCGTCATTAAACCAGACCCTATCCAATACATTATTGCATTTAAATATTTGTGAATTATCCGCTTTTTGAAAGATAGAGAATTCACCCTTATTTGTAAGTGTAAATTTGAACAAATCACTGCTGTCGGAGTCTATCGCTTTTTCATAGTCCACATATAAATCGGCAAAATCATCAGCCTTTGCCTCTATTATTAACAATCTGCCAATCAATATCAGCATTGCAAAAGCTATAAAATAAATTGAAATTCTTTGCTTTTTCATCTTAAGCTCCTCCCTTTTAAAATTTCTAATAGAGTTGATAATTATTATAACTATTTTTTGTTTATATTCAATATAAATTGAGTTAATGCTGAAAAACTTATTTAAAATATCAAAACTTAATATAATAAGCCATTGACAAAAGAATCTTTAGTAGTATAATATGATTTAGAAAGGTTAGCCACAGCTAACTAAAAAGGAGGCTTACTTAATGGTTTATAAAAGAAGAAATACGGTACTTAGAATAACCGCATTATTTATGAGCTTGATTATGCTGATTACGGTTTCGCCGATAATCAGTTTGGCAAGTTCTGATTTTTCCGGTTATTCTATTTTTAAAGCACAGGGAAATAATGATTTTGCGGAGTATCTGGCAGATGCACTTGGCAAAGGAGAGAGGAATATCGGTCTTGGAATACATATTCAAAATGTAAGTAATGTCGAAATTACCTCCGCTTTGAAAAGTATTGAGGGGAGAAGAGTTAAGGCAAAAAAGAAAAAAATGTATTTATCAAAACCTACTCCTCGGATTATAGGCTCTAAAAATCAAAATCCGGAGAAAAGAACCTTCGTATTTAAAGAGGGAAGCAACATTCTGGTACGGACGGTTAAGTTTGACGATCCCAATCTGGAGCTGATTATACAGCCGAATGCCAAGGTTGTTTTTGAGGAGTGTATCTTTTCCAATACGATAAAGAATTACGGGGAAGTTACTTTTAAAAGAAGATGTAAATTCGAAACCGGAAAAATAGAGAATTATGGGAAAGTATTCTATGCAAATAATCAAACTCAAAGACCTGAAAATATTGCACAGCAGGCGGATGCCAAGTTAAAGTGTGAAGCTTTTTCCAAGAAGTTTACGGTCGGACAGGCTGTTAATGAAACAGTGATTATCAAAACCTTGGATAATAAAAATACAAGTATTGAAGAAATCGGTTTCTTAAATGGGGATAATCAGCTTATACAGGAATTTAACGGTGTAAAGCTTAAATTGGAAAATAATCAATGCATAATGTCCGGAACACCTGAGTCCGCTTTGAAATATAGGGTGCAGGTAACGGTTATTCCGGAAGGAGAAACAGAGAGAATAAAGGAAGTTCTGAGCTTTGATGTAGAAAAGTTATATGAAGATAAGGATAATGCTTATTGTGTTATCGAAGAAAATAAAAAAGACGGTGATGATTTTAAGGATTATTTTAATGAAGCGGTCAGGAAAAATTTTACCCGCATTAAATTAGGCAGGAATATTAAAAATGTAGGTGAGGTTAATATTACAAAGCCTGTAAAATATATTGAAGGGGCGAATACCGAGAGGAAGAACGGGAAAATTTATATAAGCGGAGCTACCTATCGTGCAATCGGTGAAAAGGACAGCAGTTCAAAAGGGAAAATTGTATTTAAAAGCGATGTCAAGGTAGATGTATACGGTATTTATTTTCAAAATAAGGACGTAGAGGTCATTATAGAGCAGGGAGCGGATGTTGGCTTTGAAAGATGTCATTTTTCAAATACAATAACGAATTACGGAGAGGCGTATTTTAAAAAATGTGAATTTAAAACAAATGAAATAGCCAATTACGGTTATGCCAAGTATAAGAAAATGAATGAACCGAAAAACATTGCACAGGATATTGATTATAAACTGGTAAGTGATACGTTTTCCAAAGATTTTACAGTAGGCAAAGAGATAGATGAAAAAATAGCAGTTGTTACAAATAAAAACAAGTCCGTTTCCATAGAGAAAATCGGATTTTTAAAAGAATTGTCAAGCGAAGAAACTTTGACAAAAATTTCCGGTATGAAGATAGAGGAAAAAGACGGGGTTTATTCTCTTAAAGGTAAACCTGTAAAAGAGGGAAAATATTATGTTAAAATAACCGCTTTGCCAAACGGGGGCGGTAAGTCTATCAGTACGGTATTTACACTCTATGTAAAAGAAGCGGATATATTAGGTAATGAATACTGTGTTATGCCTGATAAGATAAAAAATCCGGATGATTTTAAGGCTTATTTGGAAGAGGCTGAAGGCTTCGATTCTACTTGTATCCGATTGGGAAGAGATATAACAAAGGTCAGTGAGGCAAATATAAGCTCAAAGGTTGTACTAATAGAAGGGAATTCTATTAAAAAGAAAGGAAGTCAACTGTATTTATCAGGAGCAACTCCTCGTTCCATAGGAAGTAAGGAAAATAAAGAAAAAGGAAAAATAGTTTTTCCAAAAGATGCAACCATAGCGGTGAAAGGTATCAATTTTGATTCCGAAAATGTGGACATTGTGATAGAAGAAGGAGCTGATGTTTGGTTTAGCAGATGTTCTTTTGCACATACACCGACAAATTACGGGAAAGCACATTTCAGGAAATGTGAATTTAAAACAGGGCAAATAGCGGATTACGGCAAGGCAAGCTATGAGAAAACAAAGAAACCGACCAATATAGCTGAAGCCAAGACCAAATTGGTATGTACTTCCTTTGATAAGAAATTCAAGGTAAATAAATACTTTGAGGAAGAGCTTAAGGTTACGACCGATAAAAATGATAGGGTTCTTATAAATAAAGCTGAATTTTTGAATGATGATAATACTACAACTTCATATCTAAACGGGTTAAGAATTATGAATTACTATTCGTGCATAATTAGCGGAAAAGCTGGTGTTGCCGGAGAATATAAGGTTAAAATTGCGGCTACCGTTCCAACAGGAGAAAAGGTGGAACAAGTCTTTATTTTAACCGTTGAACCGGCGGATATACCTGTTCCTGAGTTTGAGATTGACTCTTC
Source organism: uncultured Lachnospiraceae bacterium (assembly GCA_963544505.1). GTDB lineage: Bacteria > Bacillota > Clostridia > Lachnospirales > Lachnospiraceae > CAUUFM01. Next base: position 3,311 of record CAUUFM010000029.1, read on the forward strand.
CGCATTGGAGAATAATGAACTTAAAGGAGAAGAGGATAAAGCGTTAGATAAAAAGGTGCTTAAGCTTAGCGGTAAGGATGCGAACAAGGCTGAATTTACAGAAGTTGAGGTTTATGATATTTCCGGCTATTCACCGATTAAGGTGGAAGATGTTAAGGACGGCTTAGGTCTTATTCTTACTGTTGCCGATAATAAAAAGACTGTTGATATAGAAGGAACTCCCACAGCCAAGCTTGCAAAAGGCAAGTATAAGATAACGGTTAAAGCGACGGCACAGGGTCTTGATAATCCTAAAACATTTGATATTAAGCTTAATATTACAGCAAAGCCGGAGGAATTAAGGCTGATATCCGATATATCGGAAAAGGTATTGCGGGTAAATGAGAGAATAGAAAACGGCAGTTTTTATATAAAAGACAGTTTGAATAATCAGGTTACAATAAAGGAAATCAAATTCCTTGTCGGAGCGGATAAGATGGAGAGCATAGACGGAATTACTCTGCAAAACGACAATGGAGCCTTATCATTAATCGGAACTCCTGTGAAAGAGGGGGCTTATCGTATCTATGTGGAAGCTGAAAGTAATGACGGCAAAAGCTTAAAAGCTGAATTTACTTTCAACGTTCAGGCGGCACTTCCCAACCTTGATGATGTGGTACTGGTATCCGATTTGTCGGGGCGTATCTTTGAACAAAATAAGAAGATTACAAATGAAAGCTTTGTAGTAAAAGACAGCAGGGGCTATTATGTAGAGGTTAAAAGTCTTAAATTCGCAAGCAATAATGAACCGGCATTGGACGGTATGTATCTTTTGGAACAGGAAGGGTTGCTTGCAATAACCGGAACACCGAATAAAGCGGGAGAATATATCGTTAAGATTGTGGCTAAAACAAGAGAGGATAAGGAATTAACAGGTGATATTAAGTTTGAGGTAAAGAAAGAAGAAGAGGCGGTTAATCCGGGAGAGCAACCAAAGCCCGAGCCTAATCCGAATCCCAACCCCAACCCTGAGCCGGAGTTCGTGCCACCTGTATCCGCTCCGGATACATCATATGATAATAATGTCTTTATTGCACCGATTCCGGTAGAGGAAGTTAAAACGGCGGACACGGCAACCGAGATAAATGATACGCAAACACCTTTATCGTCAGTAAAGACACGATTAGTAAAACCGTCTAATATAGAGGCTAAGATAGGAGATAAGAGGATAAAGGTAAGTTATGGGAATGAAATTAAGACGATTACAAGTGATGTTCCCATCTTTATGAAGAAGGGTATGCCTATGTTACCCGTAAGAGCTGTGGCGAAAGCGGCGGGTTTTGATGTTGCTTGGAATAAGAAAGCAAGAAAGGTTATCTTAAAAAGGGGTAAGGATAAAGTAGTCATTAATTTAAAGACGAATATGATGTATATAGGAGATGATGAAGTCGGAATCAAAATCAAGCCTGTAAGTAAAGAACGCAGGGTATTTTTACCCTTTGATGAGATTACAAAAGCTCTTATGATGAAAAGTAGTGATTTTAAAATTATACAGGTTAAGTGATAATAAAATAGATAAAAATATAGAGCCGGATATTTTCCGGCTCTATTTTTTAGTCAGTATGAAATTCTAATTAATCAGCGAAAAATAAAAGAGGAAAAATTTTATAAAAAACTTGAGTGTTGTAAAGAAATGAATATTATGCTATAATTTAGCCGTTTTGATGACGGTTCTTAAAGAAAGTGAATTTATGAATAACAAAAAAGTGGTTGTTGTGGGTGGAGGAGCTGCCGGAATAACGGCAAGTATTGCAGCTGCAAGAAACGGTGCAGATGTAACATTGATTGAAAAGAATGAAAGGCTCGGGAAAAAACTTTATATCACAGGTAAAGGCAGATGTAATGTTACCAACGCCTGTGAAACAGATGAATTTTTTGATAATATATGCAGCAATTCTAAATTTATGTATTCTTCATTTAATACTTTTACGAATTTTGACCTTATGAATATGATAGAAGAGCTCGGGTGCAAGCTTTGTATCCAAAGAGGCAACAGGGTTTTTCCTTTAAGCGAGCGTTCTATTGATATAATCAATGTCTTGGAAAAAGAGCTGAAGCAAAGAAAAGTCAAAATTTTGTTAAATACATCTGTAAATGAGCTTAATATAGAAAACGGAATATGTAAAGGTCTTAAAGATCCTGATATAAAGGCTGATTGCGTTATTATAGCCACAGGCGGAATGTCATATGCGAGTACGGGTTCTACGGGAGACGGTTACAGATTTGCTGAAAAATTCGGGCTTAAGCTTGAAAAATGCACGCCCTCTTTAGTTCCTATAAACAGCAACAACAGCTTTATAAAAGAATTGCAGGGGCTTAGCCTTAAAAATATAAACTTATCTATTTTTGATAATAAAAATAAGGAGCTGTTCAGCAAACAGGGAGAGATGCTTTTTACCCATTTCGGAATAAGCGGACCGCTTGTTTTAAAGGCGTCAGCCATTATAAGCAACAGACTTGAAAAAGAAAATTTAAGAGCTGAAATCGACTTAAAACCCGCACTTTCAAAGGAACAGCTTAATTTAAGGATTCTAAGAGATTTTGAGATGCAGAAAAATAAAAGCTTTAAGAATTCTCTTAATGCTCTTCTTCCTCGCAGCATTATTCCCGTTATAGTAAGATTATCTCAGATTAAAGAGGATACCGTTATTAATCAGATAACGGCTGAGCAAAGAAGATTGCTCATTGATATTATAAAGGGATTTGAGCTTAATTTAACATCTCTTCGAGGCTTTAACGAGGCGGTGGTGACAAGAGGAGGGGTTTGTGTAAAAGAGATAAATCCTAAGACTATGGAAACGAAGAGTATAAAAAATCTTTATTTTGCGGGAGAGGTTTTGGATATTGATGCTATGACGGGCGGGTTTAATTTACAGCTTGCTTTTTCTACAGGATATACGGCAGGACTTTCTGCAAGCTTATAGATGCTTAAATTTCAGCACTTTATCAAAAATTCTGCTAAAATTTAAATCTAAGTACAGATGATTTATAAAAAGTTGATGAATATTTAATAAGGAGATAGTATGCAAATTGCAATTGACGGGCCTGCCGGCTCCGGAAAAAGTACGATAGCCAAGCTTTTGGCTGATAAATACAGCTTTACCTATATTGATACGGGTGCTATGTACAGGGCTATGGCACTTTATATGATAAAGCATAACATAGATATAAATGATGAAAATGTTGTTTCTGCCGAATGTGTAAAGGCACAGATAGACTTAAACTATGAAAATTCCGTCTTAAAGCTTTTTTTAAATAATGAAGATGTAAGCAATGAAATAAGACGGGAGGAGATAGGAAATTCAGCATCTGTAGTATCGTCCTACAAGATTGTGCGTGAGCAGCTGGTGAGGGTTCAAAGACAGCTTGCTTCAGCTAAGAACGTGATAATGGACGGAAGAGATATAGGGACGAATGTATTAATAAACGCCGATATTAAGATTTTTTTAACGGCATCGGTTTCGGTGAGGGCAAATAGAAGGGCAAAAGAGCTCAGCTTAAAAGGTATTGAGGTTGATATAAAAAAGATAGAGACGGATATTGAAGAAAGGGATTTCAGAGATATGCACAGAGATTTAAATCCGTTATCTAAGGCTTTCGACGCAATAGAGATTGACAGCTCCGATATGTCTGTAGAAGATGTTGTAAATATGATAGGAAGTATTATTGATGGGAAGTATAAGAATAGCTGAAAATGCCGGATTTTGTTTCGGTGTAAAAAATGCCGTAGACTCGGTCTATGATGCCATAAGTAAGGCTAAGATAACCGGAAACAAGGTTTATACATTAGGAGAAATCATTCATAATGACAGCGTGATAGAGAAATTTAAATCCGAGAATGTGGAGGTTTTAGATGATTTAACCGACCTTGATATCAAAAAAGCAAAGAATGCAACAGTTATCATAAGGGCTCACGGCGTGGGGAAGTCTGTTTATAATAGACTGAATGAACTTAATTGTAAATATGTCGATGCTACCTGCCCCTTTGTTATGCGAATACAAAAACTGGTTGAAGAAGAGAGCAGAAATAAGTTCGTGATTATAATAGGAAACGCAAAACACCCTGAAATTAAAGGAATTATCGGGCATTGCCAAAACAGATATAAGGTAATTTCAAACACTGATGAAGCTGAAAAATTTGAAATTAATAGAGATACTTCACTGTTGACAATAGTACAAACAACATTTTTACTAAAGAATTTTCAAGATATAGTTGCAATTTTGAACAAAAAGGGTTATTATAGTAATGATGTGCATAATACGATTTGTGATGCTACGACAAAAAGACAGTTTTATACGAAAGAATTGTCTAAAAATTGTGATAAAATGCTAGTGATTGGTGATACAAAAAGCTCAAATACCGGAAAATTGTACGAGCTTGCTAAAATCCATTGTAATGACACTTGGTTGATTCAAGATAGTTCAGGATTAGATTCTATTATTTTACAATCCACAGACAGCATTGGTATTACTGCGGGGGCGTCAACGCCTAATAATATTATCGAGGAGGTTCATGCAAAATGTCTGAGCAAAGTTTTGAACAAATGTTAGAGGAATCTTTGAAAAAAATAAGTAATGGAGATGTAGTAGAAGGCACTGTAATAGAAGCTAAGCCTGATGAACTGGTTGTAAACATCGGATATAAGTTTGACGGCTTTATCTCAAGAGAAGAATATACAGTAGAGCCTAACACGGATCTTAGAGTACTTGTTTCCGAGGGAGATAAAATAGAAGCAAAGGTTCTTAGAGTTAATGAAAAAGACGGTCAGGTGGTACTGTCATACAGAAGATTGGCAGCTGACAGAGGAAACAAGGTGTTGGAGGAAGCGTTTGAGAACAAGACTGTATTGAAAGGCAAGGTAATACAGGTATTAAACGGCGGATTAAATGTAACGGTTAATGAAAGCAGAGTATTTATTCCTGCAAGTCTTGTGTCTGATGTGTACGAAAAGGATTTAGGAAAGTTTGCCGATACGGAAGTGGAATTTATCATTTCGGAATTTAATCCTTCAAGAAGAAGAATTATCGGAAATAGAAAAGTTTTAGTGATTGAGCAAAAAGAAAAGATAAGAGCGGAGCTGCTTGAGCGTATTCACGAGGGAGATACCGTGGAAGGTGTGGTAAAGAACGTTACCGATTTCGGAGTATTTGTGGATCTGGGCGGTGCTGACGGACTTTTGCATATTTCTGAAATGTCTTGGGGACATATTGAAAATCCTAAGAAAAACTTTAAATCCGGTGATACATTGAAGGTATTAATAAAGGAAATCAGCGGAAATAAGATAGCATTAAGCCTTAAATTCGCAGATCAGAATCCTTGGTTAAATGCCGAAGAAAAATATGCTGTCGGTAGCGTGGTAAAGGGTAAAGTTGCAAGAATGACCGATTTCGGAGCATTTATAGAGTTGGAGGACGGAATTGACGGCTTGCTTCACGTTTCACAGATATCAAGAGAGAGAATTAAAAAGCCGTCCGATGTGTTACAAAACGGTCAGGAAATAGAGGCAAAGGTGGTTGACTGCTGTGAGGCGGATCATAAGATAAGCCTTAGTATGAAAGCTCTTTTACCTGAACCGGAGGATAAAAAAGAAGATAAGGCAGAGGATAATGAGCCGCGTGAGTATATAGATGAGGATAACGAGCCGACAAAGCTGGATATTCCCAATGCTTAAGAAAAAACTGCTGTTAAAGGATAGTATATCCTTTCATATTTTATATCAGGAGTCGGAAGCTGTGCTTTCGGCTCTTTATTTATGGTATACTTAATTTATAAAAGCGTTTTGCAGAGAATTTTACAAAATGTCGATTATTATATTAATCATAAGAGTTTTTATATATTGTGTTATATGGATATTTAAAGATATGAGAGATTAAAATACAGGAGTTTTTAAATGAAAAGGAAATTGGTATTAAACGGCATTGTAGTAGGGATTATAGCCGGAATTTTTTCGGTGTTATACAGGCTTTTATTAGAACTTGCAGCTAATGTCAGAGTTTGGCTTTTTAGCGATGCGAGCCTAATCGGAATAGTAAAAAATATAGTGATTTTTATTTTAATGGCACTTATTGTACATTTTATATTAAAATTTGAACCCTTATCAAGCGGAAGCGGGATACCGCAGGTACAGGCTGAAAACTTGGGATATGTGGATATGAATCCGGTAAAAGTGCTGTTCGGTAAAATAATTGGAGGGGTGGCAGCCAATATCGGCGGGCTTTCTTTAGGAAGGGAGGGACCCTCAATACAAATAGGAGCGGCATCAGGCAAAATTTGTGCTATGGTTATGAACAGAACCGGTGATGATATGATAAGAATGATATCGGCAGGAGCTTCTGCCGGACTTTCGGCGGCTTTTAACGCACCTGTTGCGGGAACACTTTTCACTCTTGAGGAAATGCACAAAAATTTTACTGTAACATTGCTTGTACCCTCTTTTATCGCATCTGTAATAGCGGATTTTATTTCAGAAAATATTTTCGGAATAAGACCTATATTTTCTTTTGTGGTGACCGAGCCTTTGCCGTTACAAAGCTATTGGCATTTGCTTATCTTCGGGGTTTTCGTAAGCCTTTCCGGAATTTTGTTTAATAAATTATTGTTACTTTCATTAAATGCCTATGATATAATAAAAATACCGTTGTTTTTAAAACGGCTGTTGCCGTTTATGGCTACATTAATTACAGGATACTTTGCGCTGAAGCTGCTCGGAGGTGGGCATAATCTGATAACCGGAGTGGATAAAATACCGCCGGCATTGTGGCTTATGATAATATTATTTATCGCAAAGCTTTTACTGACCTGTTTTTGCTACGGAAGCGGCGCGCAGGGAGGAATTTTTCTTCCGGTACTGGTACTTGGGGGACTTTGCGGAGCCATTTATTATA
>CAUUFM010000030.1:0-9722 GCA_963544505.1 uncultured Lachnospiraceae bacterium
TTAGGAGGGTTTGATGGATATTGCGAAAAAGATTGATCATACTATGTTAAAGCCGGAGGCGGGGAAGGATGTGGTAGTCAGCTATTGTCAAGAGGCTAAGGAGCATAGCTTCGCCTCTGTTTGTGTAAACAGTGTTTATGTTCCACTAGTGAAGAAAACTTTGGCAGGCAGTGATGTCAAGGTTTGTTCCGTGGTCGGATTTCCTTTGGGCGCAATGTCCACAAGAGCTAAAGCCTTTGAAGCCAAATGTGCTGTAGAAGACGGGGCTGATGAAATTGATATGGTGCTTCCTATCGGTGCTTTAAAGGATGGAGATTTTCAAGCTGTGGAGAATGATATCCGTGCCGTTGTAGAAGCTTCCTCTCCTGCGCTTGTAAAGGTCATTCTTGAAACCTGCTTATTGACAAAAGAGGAAATCAAAAAAGCCTGCCGGCTTTCTGAGCAGGCAGGAGCAGCTTTTGTGAAAACCTCCACCGGATTTTCCACCGGAGGAGCCACCCTGGAAGATATTCAGTTGATGAAGGCCTCCGTATCCCCCAAAATGCAGATTAAGGCCAGCGGCGGAATCCGCACCAAGGCCTTTGCGGAAGAATTGCTGGAAGCCGGTGCAGACCGTATCGGCGCCGGAAACGGAATGCTTCTTCTTTAAACGGATAATGGAACATAGTAATTTAAGCTTAGCTTTATTAGTGTAGGCTTAAAATAAGGGCAATCTGAGCCCGTTTGTACTTAGTGAAAGCAAGTGAAACGCAGCTTGAACTTATTACAATTAAGAAAGAACCTTAAAAAATATTTTCTAAAATCAAAAAACGATACTCTGATTCTTCTCTTAAAAGAATCAGAGAGAGGATCAGAGTATCGTTTTTACCATTATATTTTCTTATGTATCCGGACATCACTGTATAGTTCACTCTGATTTTATTACTCCGAAATATTATTAAACTTATATGTAACAAGGGCATCCTTGGCTTTTATACCTATGCCGATTTTTCCATCACGGGGATATATCATAGAAGTAAAATTATATTTCCCTTCAAAAAGATAAACTTCCAAAACATTTCCATCTTTAATAATATCAAAATTTATATCAAGATTTTCCTGTATATCAGCCTTATATATTCTTATACCGCTCTTTATATGCTCATCAGCCTCACTGAAATCAGTGATGATATTCCCAAATAAAAAATCAAGCTTTATAATGATTTTATTTTCTTCACTGTCAAAAATTATAAAATTAAGCTCCGTGCTGTTTTTATCTCTTTTTATATTTCCCTGTATATAAATATAATCACACATTTCATCCAAAAGATTACATATAACTCTGTCGGATACTTTGCTTTTATGGCTGTATTCAATGCTTTTCTCTTCTAAATCCTGCCTGTATGGCTGCATTTTCAGATTATTACCGTCCATATCGATAAGCCTTGGGTACGACATAATACCACGATATCCGTTTTCCGCAGAAGGACCGTGATCCTTTATCCAGGGCATCCATTCCCATCCCCCTATCCAAGCCATTGAAACTGCTCGGTCAAACTTATCTTTATAGACCTGTGATGCATAATAATGCGGCCCAAAATCCAGTGTTTTGGTGCAATCATGATAAAAGATACAGTTTTTAAAATTTATATCTCCTACCATATATATTGTCGGTAAAAAATCCGTGCGATTCATAGGAGAAGCTGTGATAACCCATTTACCGTCTATTTCAAAAATATCCGGACATTCAAACATTGTCCCCTCTCCGTCTTTTGCCTCATACAGTATTCCGCTATATGTCCAGTTAAATAAGTCTTTTGAATGAAACAAATATATTCTTCCATGACTTTTTAAATCACAAGCCGCACCGTCCGAACCTCCCACAACCATTTGCCAATATCCGTCATAAAATATTACCTTAGGATCACGAAAATCAATACCTATTGATTCAATAACAGGATTTTTTTCATACTTTGTAAAATTATAGCCGTCATTTGAATATGCCATGCACTGCCTTTGTAAAACCACACCATCCACCAATGCCACAGCCGTATAAAAAGCATATATTTTATTGTCGGAAACCACTACAGAACCGGAAAAACATCCTCCTTTATCATAATCTTCATATACCTCATCAGGAATCAAAACAGGTGGACATTCATCCCAATGTATCAAATCATTGCTTGTAGCATGCCCCCAATGCATTTTATCCCAATTATTACTGTATGGATTGCATTGAAAATATAAATGATATTTTCCCTGAAACCATACCAGACCGTTGGGATCGTTTATCCAGCCTTTTTTTAGGGCAAAATGATTTTTAGGTCTGAAAATACATTCTTTTATACTCATGATTTCACCGCTCCCAAAGTCATACCTGCCGTCATTTTTTTATTCAATCCAAAATAAATAAGTAGTGTAGGGAATACTGACATTGATATGGCTGCATATGTGGCGCCCCAGTCTTTTAAACCTCTCGGTCCTATAAAATCTGTAAGACCTATTGATATTGTTTTTAGTTCCGTACTGTTTATAAATACAAGGCTGAAAGTATAATCATTCCATACTGTAATAAAATTCATTGCAAGCACTGTCATTATAGTATTTAAAGACAGTGGAATAATTATTTTTGTATATATACCGTAAATATTTGCTCCGTCTATAACAGCCGCTTCTATAATCTCATCCGGAATAAAGGAATAAAAATTCACAAACAGCATTATTGATACCGGAAGCTGAAATGCCAAAAGTGGCAATATAACGCTGATTCTTGTGTTTATAAGCCCCACTCTTGCAAACATTGTAAACAGTGGAATCAATGTAACCGCATAAGGAATGGTAAGACCTATGAGAAAATATCTGTATATATTTTTTCTTCCCATAAAGTTCATTTTAGCAATGGCAAATGATGCCATTGAACTTATTAAAACTATAAATGCCAGTGATATTACAGAAATTATCGCACTGTTTTTCATATAGGTAATAATATTGCTCTCGGTAAATATTTTAATAAAGTTTTCCATTGTGAAGCTTTTTGGAAAACCGAAAGGCTGTGTCAAAAGCTCAATATTAGGTCTAAATCCCGCTATAATCAGCCAAATAATAGGATATCCCTGAATTATTAAAAATAAAATCATAACGGACCAATATATGACTTTTCTAATACTTCTTTTCATATATCCTCCTATTCTTTTTCACTGTCCATGTATTTGCTGATTAATAAAACTCCCAATATGCTCAGTATTACAATTACCACAGCAATTGCACTGCCATATCCATAATCCCTGCTTGTAAATGCCTTCTTATACATATATGTTGCAAGTATTTCAGATCTGTGATTCGGTCCGCCCTTTGTCATATTCATAGGTGCAGCAAATCCTCTTAAAGCTCCTACAAGGCTTAATATACATGAGAGCATAATTACATTTGCTATTGCAGGTATTCTTATTTTTACAAGAATCTGCAATTCACTCGCCCCGTCTATTCTTGCAGCCTCCAATATATCAGGAGATACTGAAACCAATGCGGAATAAAAAATAATCATATAAATACCTATATACTGCCATCCCTCTACAGATGCAACCGCAGGCAAAACGGTTTTATATTCGCTTAGAAAGGCAATAGGTTCCATCCCCAATAATTTTCTGAATATATTAAAAAGTCCAAGGGGCTCATACGAATAAAATCCTGTAAATAATTGTGATATGGCAATAACCGTTATAACGGAGGGTATATAATATACTGTCTGTATAAACCCTCTTCCCTTTTTTAAATATGTAAGCAAAACAGCTATAATAAAACCAAAGCCAAGCTGCAATACCATTACAATAATAATGTAAATGATATTATTCCAAAATGCCTGCCTGAATACTTCGTCACCAAGCAGCTTTACATAATTACTTAATCCTACAAAAGTTTTTTTGCCTATACCGTTCCATTCAAGAGCGCTATAGTAAATCGAAACCAGTATAGGTATCATAACTATAATAGAATAAACAATAAATGCAGGTAGCAAAAATATGGCAATTGCTTTTTTATCTCTTAAAATCTTCATAAAATCACCGATATTCCAATGTATGCGATTTGGGGCAAAATATATTTGCCCCTTAAAATATACTTTTATTTATTTGCTTTTAGAGATTCATCTACAGCTTTTACAAATTCATCAGGAGTTTCCTCTCCCATGCAAAGCCCTGGAAGATTATCATTGATTGTTGCTATTACATCCTCACTTAATACCACATCCCAAGGTCTTGCGGCAGTGGAACCTATATTATTTGTATCCTTCATTACCTTTAAGAATAAAGGATCAAAGCTGTTATTATCTCCCATTTCAACCTTTTGCGGTGCAAGATGCTCATGAGCAAAGTAAGCAGGACTGTAGTTTTTAACTATAAATGTCAGATAATCCTTATACTCATCATCAAAAACCTTAGGATTTACCGAAAGACCTATACCGCCAAATGCCCAGTAATCATTTGGCTCCGTCTTTGCATCCTTTATTGTAGGCATATAAAAATAGTCTACATTCAAGCCCTTAGGTCTGTTTTTATCTGTGAAATAATTTAATTCCCATGTACCTGTAGGATACATTGCACACTTTCCGCTTAAGAAAAGATTTAATCCTGTAGCTACATCAGTTGTGGAAAATCCGGGTTGAAAATATTTTCCTATCTCTGACATAAATGTTGCAGCCTTCATACCCGCATCATCCGACATCTTTGCCTCTCCTGATGAGAGCTGATTTAAATATTCATTTCCCGACAGTCTGAAGGGATATGTTGCGAGCAGACGAAGTAGCGGCCAGCCGTCTCCTCCACCTATTCCAAATGCTGTATAACCTTTTTCCTTTAATACCTTGCATGCCTCTAAAAGTTCATCCAATGTCTTTGGTGCCTCAATACCTGCATCCTTAAACATATCAACATTGTACCAAATCATCTCGGTAGAAAATTCAAGAGGCAAAGTATATAATTTTCCTTCAGCAGTTCTTCCATAATTTAATGCCAGTGGAATATAGCTGTCTTTTTCACCTATCTCCTCAAGAAAAGCATCTATATCTGTAAGCATATTCTGCTCCCCAAGCTCACTCGCATAAGGAGTTGCATCCAAATCAAACATATCCGGCATCTGACCGCCTGCAATCATTGTACGAAGCTTTTGATCATAAGATGATCTTTCGGCATTGCTGTCGATAACAAGCTTTATATTTCCACCCTGTTCATTATACTTATCTGTTATCTCCTGCAATGTAACCATGGTATCATCCGATGCCGATCTTGAAGAAAAATAATGTATCTCTCTTACATTACCACCCTTACTTGTCGCCTCTGATGAATTTGTTGTACTCCCTGATTTACCCGCACAGCCTGTCAATACCATTCCTGCTATGAGGCATACTGTTACTACTTTCTTATACATAATCTCCCTCCTTTATTTTGTTTCATACATATGAATATCACAAACCCTGATACTTCCGTCTTTTACAAAAAATCCCCAATATTTTCTTTCTGTGGAATAAGCTCTCATTGTCAATGCCACGGTATCATTTACATACAGACAAATTATACTGCCCTCCACAAAAACTTTTATATTTACTTTATTTTCCTCCAAAGCTTTATAGTCAAAAGGTCTTTCAAGTTCCACCATGAAAGGTTTATCCCCATCCACATACCATTGATTGACTCCGCTTATACGCCTAGGCCACATATCAGCTACAATTCTGTTATAAAACGGTTCAAATCTAAGATAATATCCGTTTGCAAAGTCCTTATCCTGCTTTAAGCCTATGCCAAATGCTCTGCTACCTTCACAAAACTCTATAGTCGCCTCTATAAGACAAGTTTCTTTCATTCCTTCAATTACATATACCTTTTCTCCCTCATTATTTTTAATTTCAATATCTTCAATATTATTTGCAGTAATTTCTTTTTCAAAAATATTTGTTAAACCGTTTGAAGGTTTTACCTTCAGTTTGCCGTCTTTGTCCTGCTTTATTTCATGTGCTATAAGATTTCCGCCCCATTCATATTGACCGAAATCACTGTCACCACGCTTTGTAGGTACCCAGGCAAATGCCATCCTTACATCTTTTGCCTGTGCTGTTTTAGCCGCATAAAATGCTCTGGCATCAAAGGTATCTTCTATAGGAGCTGTCCAAGGTCCGCTTATTTTATCCGCCATCCTGTAATGTGTCACAAATTTTTCAGAGAAGGTGGAATAGATAAGATACCATTTATCCCCCATTTTAAATAAATCCGGACATTCATGTGTCATATATGATTTAGGATTGTAAAACGGCTGCATTGCCTTCCAATGAATCAAATCATATGATCTGCAAAGTCCTACACAGCCTCCGTTTTTCTCGCTTGCCCCTTGTAATCGGGCGGCAAGAAGCATATCAAAACATTCTTCTTCTTCATTGTAAAAAACAAATGGATCACGCCAGTCAAATGGTTCATATATTGACTCATCCGCTCCGAATGTCAGTTCCGGCAGTTTTTCCCAATGTATAAGGTCCTCACTTATTGCATGCGCAACATATTGTAGAGGTCTTCCGTTTCTGTGATATTTAGGATTATAATTATTCTGTGCTGTATAAAACATATGGAATTTAGAGTCATTTCCCTCTATCACCGAACCTGTATAGCAAGCATAATCAGCATCATCGTACCCTCCTACCGGAAGCACTACTTTACAGTCCTTTATATTTACTCCGTCCTCTGTGATTAAAAGATTCCAGCTTGTACGATATCCATACTCATCCTCTGTATTTCCCTTTCTCTCATCATGAAGGTAGAAAATATAAAACTTACCGTCATGCGCAAAAGGAATGGTATCCCCTACCCAGCCATCCCCGGGTTTATAGAAAATATTTTTCATATAAGCTCATCTCCTATCCGCTATCGAATTATGTTTTTATACTATACTATTTAATAAAAAATCCTATTCGCAAATGCTCCAAAGTTTTTATAAATGATTATGCAAATATGTATTTTCTTGCATTTTTCATGCAAACATGATATTATTTTCATAGATTTTCAAAGCATTATTTTTTATTTTCATTATTATTTTCATAAAAGGCGCTTATATGGTTACTATAAATGAAGTGGCAAAAGCGGCAGGCGTATCCATCTCCACCATCTCCAGAGTTATAAACCAAAGCAATTCCGTATCACTTGCTACAAAAAACAAGGTTATGGAGGCAATAAGGGAACTGGGATATACTCCTAATATCTCCGCAAAAAAGGATAATAAAAAATCAAACAAACTTATCGGTGTGCTCTTTCCTGATATATCAAATAATGTTTTTGGCAGGATTTTGCAGGGTGTAAACAGTGTTGTAACTCCTCTTGGATATAATACGGTTATATGTGAAACAAATGGAGAACTTGAAAAAGAAATTCATTTTCTGGATGTTTTAAAAAACAAACAAGTAGAAGGTATTATCATGGCTAATGTCCACATACCTGAGGAACATATGCTTTGGATACATAGAAATAATAAGCCTGTAATCTATGTCTGTCAGGATATCCCGGATTTTGGCTTAAAGATTCCAATAAGCTCTGTAAATATGGATAATCAGCAGGCTATCTGTGATATGGTGCATTTTCTTTACAATATGGGGCATAAAAATATCGCTTTTATCGGAGGACCGCTGCATGATTTATCCGCCGGAAAGAAAAGATATGACGGCTATATGAAGGGACTTAGGGAATGTTCATTAAATACATCTCAAGATCTTATCAGCTTTCAAGAATCTTTTACCATTGCTGACGGATATGCCGGTATGAATCAGATATATGAAAAATCCTCTATCCTTCCGACAGCTGTACTATGTGCCTGTGATAATATTGCAGTCGGTGCTATTGATTTTATGTATGATAATAATATACAAGTACCTGAGCATATCTCTGTAACAGGAGTTGATGACAGTATTTTGGCTACAGCTATAAGACCTTCTCTCACTACTATCCGACACGCCACTTTTGACACCGGAGTAAAAGCCGCACAGCTCTTGCTTGAATATTTTTCCTCGGAATCTTTTAAGGGAAGTTCCTTTAAAATGCCCTATCAACTTTTACGCAGACAGAGTGTAAAGCATCTGTAAATATAAGCTATAGGTGAGCGAAACCTCATATCCTGCCTTTATAAACTCTTTTTCTGTCAAGGTTCATTATTAGTTGTTATTCAAGCTGTATACATAGCTTACTAATATTGAATAGGGTCTTATAGAACTCATCCTTATATGGGCAACTGCTACGAAGCTTGAATGTCATATATCTTGCTGAACGAATTATTTTTGCAGCAATCTTTAGCAGTTTTAGCAGGACAGTATCAATGCGTTGTTTTCTCATATTTGCAGATAATACCAGTCGTCTAAACCAATTAAATATGTTATAAGCAAGTGCATGTATTTGAAGTCTGTTGGCATTTACAATTCTCATCAAAAAAGTACACTCTGTACGTAGACCAACTTCTCATAGAAGTTGCTTTACAAAGCAAAGTGAGCAGTGGTTAACATTAACCACTGCTTAGTCAAGGCGAGGTTAGCGGGAGCGTGCCCTCATTTAAGCCTATACTCCATAAAGCACTCAAAATACTATACCCATTCCCCGTTAAAAACTTCTCTGGCCGGTCCCGTCATAAAGGCGTGACCGGTTTTTTTATCATAGGATATTTCCAAATCTCCTCCCAGGAGATGCACCGTAGCCTTATCTTCTAATCTTCCCATCAGAATTCCTGCCACTACAGCTGCAGTAGCGCCTGTTCCGCAGGCCAGGGTCTCTCCGGAACCTCTTTCGTATACTCTAAAGCGAATTTCCGAAGGGGAAAGCACTTGAATAAACTCTGCATTTACCTTATCCGGAAAACGGGGATGCTCTTCGAAATCTTTTCCGATTTTTTCCAAGTCCAATTCCGAAACGGAAGAAACGGACAGCTCAGGATTGTCCTCCAGGAAATATACCGCATGGGGATTTCCTACATCAATGCCCACGAATTGAAGGGACATGCCCCGTACCTCTATATTCTCCGGCAGTTCTCCGTCCAGCTTGACTTCTCCCATATCCACGGTAGCCTTTTCCATTTTTCCGTCTTTTACAAAGATTTCAATGTCTTTGATACCGGATTTGGTCTCTATGCGAAGCTGTCTTCTTTCCTTGTCCACAATGCCGTGGTCGTAAATGTATTTTGCCACACAGCGAATCCCGTTTCCGCACATGGAGCCCTCTGAACCGTCTGCATTAAACATGTGCATATAGGCATCCGCCTTGTCGCTAGGCTCAATCAGAATCAGCCCGTCTCCTCCTACACCGAAATGTCTGTCTGCAATACACCTTGCCAGTTCCCCCGGATTCTCCACCTTTTCCGTGAAAGCATTGACATAAACATAGTCATTGCCTAAACCTTCCATTTTGGTAAATTTCATGATTGCTCCCTTCTTCGAAAAAAAGCAGATTTTTATAGAATCTGTCTCATTTTATGGATTCAGGTCTCTTTTTTCCTGCCCCTGTAATTCATAAAATTGTCCCTGCCCTTTTAAACAGTATTGTCCGGGAAGGAAGTGGTACTCTCCACATTCTCCCTGATAGCTCATGCTTTCCAGCGTTTGCAGAAGACTTTTCTTCTTGACTTCTGCTCTTAACTTGCTAAGAATCCCCAGCAAATCCCTGTCATAGCTGCTTCCCGACTGTGCCCCTTCTCCTGAAGAATCAGAGCTTTCCTGTGCCTCTTCTCCTGAC